>NZ_AYYA01000014.1:0-74306 GCF_000511065.1 Psychrobacter sp. TB67 | reverse complement strand
GTACGGCCGCCTTCACGAATAGCGAAGCGAAGACCTTTGTCCATAGCGATTGGGTGGATAAGCTCTACGCCCATCTCAACGTTATCACCAGGCATAACCATTTCAGTACCGTCTTGTAATTGGATTGCGCCAGTTACGTCAGTAGTACGGAAGTAGAACTGTGGACGATAGCCGTTTAGGAATGGTGTGTGACGACCACCCTCTTCTTTGCTCAACACATATACTTCAGCGTCAAACTTGGTGTGAGGAGTGATTGAACCTGGCTTAGCGAGTACTTGGCCACGTTGGACGTCTTCACGCTTAGTACCACGTAGTAGTACGCCACAGTTTTCGCCTGCACGACCTTCGTCAAGCAGTTTACGGAACATCTCTACACCCGTACAGGTGGTTTTTTGAGTGTCACGGATACCAACGATTTCAATTTCGTCACCAACTTTAACGATACCAGATTCAACACGACCGGTCACAACGGTACCACGACCTGAGATTGAGAAGACGTCTTCGATTGGCATTAGGAATGCTTTGTCGATGTCACGCTCTGGCTCTGGGATGTAGGTGTCTAGTACGTTTAGTAGTTCTACGACGGCTGGTTGGCCGTATTTTTCTTGTGAGCCTTTTAGGGCTTCAGTAGCAGAACCATGGATGATTGGGGTGTCATCACCTGGGAAGTCATAGTCGCTTAGTAATTCACGAACTTCCATTTCTACGAGTTCAAGCAGTTCTTCGTCGTCAACAACGTCGCACTTGTTCATGAATACGACGATGTATGGTACGCCAACCTGACGTGATAGCAGGATGTGCTCACGGGTTTGTGGCATTGGGCCATCGGTCGCTGATACGACTAGGATTGCACCGTCCATTTGGGCTGCACCGGTGATCATGTTTTTAACATAATCGGCGTGACCTGGGCAATCGACGTGGGCGTAGTGACGTGATGGGGTGTCATATTCTACGTGTGAGGTGTTGATGGTGATGCCACGTGCTTTTTCTTCTGGGGCTGAGTCAATAGACGCGTAGTCTTTGGCTTCGCCACCTGAGGTGATTGCTGCTACGGTTGCGATAGCGGCGGTTAGTGTGGTTTTACCGTGGTCAACGTGTCCGATGGTACCGACGTTGACGTGTGGCTTGCTGCGTTCAAACTTGGCCTTTGCCATGGGTATTTCCTCTTTTTTTGGTGAATCTTTATAATCAAAGATCGGTAAATAGCTGTTTGACGGCTCATGATACATACAAAACCATCAAACCGTTGACGCTATGGTTTATCTACTAAAAACTGCTTTATTGTCTTACTCTTAACTGCTTTAGTGCAATATAAACGCCATACTTTTATATGTAGGCATTATACTTGCTTTTCAATCTTTAACTTTTTTAGCTCTCGAATATTAAACTGTATTATGTGAGCGTGTTCGTACTGCATTGCTTCATCAATATAATTGATTGAGAAATTGACAGCACTAAAAGGCAACACCTCAGTGTCACCCTTAAATTTTTATTTGCTATACTGATTTTTTATCGTTTTCAATATTCTATAGTTTCGATATCGATATAAAGCTGTGTATTAAAATAGCAAAGCAAACGCAAAAAGCTGGAATAATAAATGGAGCTCATATCGAGAATTGAACTCGAGACCTCTCCCTTACCAAGGGAGTGCTCTACCGCTGAGCTATATGAGCATGCTTTTAACAACTACAGTAGCCAACCAGTGGGTTGCACTAAAAAAAATATCACGATACAGCAATAATATACTGACTGTCGTGATGAATTATTGGTAGTCTTTGCGATTGTGACTATATGGAGCGGGTGGCGGGAATCGAACCCGCGTCATTAGCTTGGAAGGCTAAGGTGTTACCATTATACCACACCCGCATTTACTCTTCTGTAAGCTCACTCTTATAAAGAGTGGTTATATATTGAGTATGCTTGGCGCTATAACAAACTTAGAAAATATGGTGGTGGGAGAAGGATTCGAACCTTCGAAGCTTTCGCGACAGATTTACAGTCTGTTGGGTTTGACCGCTCCCCAATCCCACCTTAGTTTGCTTTGAACAAAGATGACTTAATCTAAGACAAATTCATAAAAAGCGACTTTGAAAGAGATGGTGCCGACTGCCGGGATCGAACTGGCGACCTACTGATTACAAGTCAGTTGCTCTACCAACTGAGCTAAGTCGGCTTGTTCTCTCAAAGTGGTGGCTATTCTATCAAATATTTAGACAGACGCAAGCTCTTTTTGAGTTTTTTTACACTTATTTTAATAATAAACGTCAAGCAACTGATTATATTGATATTTTTTATCAGACAAAATAGCGCTTTTTATCCGGATTGTTCGAATAGTTATTAACATGCTTATGAAAACGATAACTTGCATGGTGAGGACTAGCAACTTTAATGACACTTTTGCCAAGCACTTCCATCAAACATCTAGCGAATACGCAAGCCATTACAGGCCATTTTGACCGCTTTAATGAGCGCCAACGCTTTTTTATTGGTCTCGTCCCACTCTGCTTCTGGAATAGAATCAGCGATTACCCCAGCACTGGCTTGGATATGGATTTTGCCGCGCCGCATCACAGCGGTACGAATAGTAATGGCGCTATCCATATTACCGTGCCAACCCAGATAACCAATGGCGCCACCAAATACAGTGCGGCGTAACGGCTCCAGCTCATCAATAATTTGCATCGCACGAATCTTAGGCGCGCCTGTTAACGTGCCTGCGGGGAAAGTCGCACAAAAGACATCAAGCGCATCTTTATCAGGCAATATATCGCCCTCAACGTTAGAGGCAATATGCATGACTTGCGAATAGCGCTCGATAAACATCTTTTCGGTGACATTGACACTATCACATTCACAAACACGGCCAATGTCGTTGCGACCCGACTCAATCAGCATTAAATGCTTAGCAATCTCTTTTTCGTCACTCAGCAGCTCCTGCTCAAGCACCAAATCTTCCGCTGCGTTTTGACCACGTTTACGGGTGCCCGCCAGTGGACGCACGGTGACTCTGCCATTTTCGATACGTGATAAGGTTTCTGGAGAAGCACCGATAATGTCGAAACGCTTATGATCATCAAGCGTGTAACCATGAACCAAGAATAAATAAGGCGATGGGTTTAAAAACCGTAAGGCGCGATAGACAGCAAGCGAGTCGCCAGTATAGTCAGCGGTCAAACGCTGGGCAGGCACCACCTGCATCACCTCTCCTGCTGAGATATAGTCTTTAATGTTCTTAACGTCGCGACAGTATTTCTCCATCCCTGTTTGTGATTCAAACTTTGGGGTTGGCATAATCGGCGCGCTTAAATCTGCCATTTCTGCCAACTTACCCTCAATTTGCTCTAGCTCACGAATGGCATGACCATAACCGTCTTCAGCGGTGCAGTCCGCATAAACAATAATGGACAACGTATTCTCTAAATTATCAAAAACAATGACACTCATCGACAGCATCAGCCACATATCCGGCAGTGACATCGGATCGGGGGCGTCAGACAGTCCCACACTGGGTTCAATAACTCGCACCATATCATAACCAAAATAACCAACGAGACCACCGCTAAAGCTCGGCAAGGTAATAATATCTTCGGCAGTTGGCATCTTATACTGCGCCATCAACTGACGAATATAGTCAAAGGGATCATCAACTGCATCCACGGTGGTCTGATCATTTTTTTTGACCGTCATATTACCGTCTACATATTGCAAAATCAGATCACTACCTAGACCAATCATCGAATAGCGCGCCCAACGCTCGCCGCCTACGACGGAC
The DNA here is from genome assembly GCF_000511065.1 of Psychrobacter sp. TB67. Classification (NCBI taxonomy): domain Bacteria; kingdom Pseudomonadati; phylum Pseudomonadota; class Gammaproteobacteria; order Moraxellales; family Moraxellaceae; genus Psychrobacter; species Psychrobacter sp. TB67. The sequence continues at coordinate 70,534 of NZ_AYYA01000014.1, read as the reverse complement.
TCAAACAAATACGCTGAGCCATTTAAGTCACGTACTTTAGAGAATACCGAGACTGGAGTCTGCGCATCCATCAAGCGTTTTTTTACCAGTGGCGCATGACTAAAGCCACGATTTTTAAAGGCGTCATACTCTTCAAAGGTCATCATAGTAGCTTTCTCTTAACACAGGGTTGGCAAAGCGCCTTAAACTTAGAAGCAATCTCAAAACAATGATAAAAATACAATACAAAGATAGCGTCAACACTCCAACGAACGCTGACGCTATTTTTAAGAATAATGGAACTAACCTTAACTCATTAATTTATCTTATCGATATAACAAAGCTAGGGTCGTACACCTTTTATATACCGCCCATATTGAACAGCCATAGCGCAAGGCCAATGATAAGGATGACGGCAAATACCCATATGAACCAACCACCACTAGGCTTTTTCTCTACGTATCCAGCATTTGCGGGGTTATCGACAGCTTGGTCCATGGCATTGTTGCCTTCGGTACCAAGGTCGTGAGCCTGCCCTAAATTGGCCGTACCCGAAAACTGAGCAGTTGCTGCTTGTTTGGCACGCAACACATCTGGATCAGCTTCTTCCTGTAGTTCGGTTTTGGTGGTTTTGTCGTGGTCTGCATTGTCTAAGGACTGTTGCTCGACAGCGGGCTGTTCAACTAATGCTTTTTCATTTTCAGTAGCTACCGGCTCTTCAGTAACAGGCGTCTCAGTTATTGTTTCTTTAGGCACGACCTCTTTAGGCACGACATTTTCCTGTTCAGTAGTCGGTGTCTGCTCGTCTAAGGCAGCTGCGGCAACTGGAGCCGCTTGCACAGATGTGGTATCCACGGTATCTTTGGCCGCCAATACCTCTTCGATGATCGTTTCTTTAACAACTGGAGCATCAGCCTCATTAGTCTTATCAATCTTGCTTTCAGTAATATCAGCTTGTTGAACAGGAGTGGTATCTGAGTCATTAGCTGACGGCAACACGTCTGTAACCATCGTTTCTTTGACAACTGGCTTAACCTCTGCAGTTGGCTCAGAATTTACGTCTGGTGCATCAATCACCATTTCGGGTTTGTCAGCATCCGTATCAACCGTAGATTCGCGCTCAACCATCGGCTCTTCAGCGACGACTGGCTGCTCTACAGCTTCATCCACTGCAACAGTCACCGGCGTTACAGTGAAGGCAAAACTGGCAAAGCCAAGCGTATCATTGGCTTCAAGATGCTTAGACTTATTACCGTCAATACGTTGCTCATTAATAAACGTACCGTTAGAGGAGTCCAAATCTTTCACGTACAGCTTGCCATTCAGTACGCTCAGTACCGCGTGATTGCGTGATACCTCCTTACTGCCAAGTACCACGTCATTATCACTGCCACGTCCCACAGATAGGCTGTCGCTGACAGTCAAAGTCAGATCACCCAGCGCCGCGGTTAAGGCATTGAGACGCCAAGTATCTGCGACTGTTGGTTGGGTTGGCGCTGCTGTGTTGTCTATATTACTCGTCATAACATTACTCCTTAATTTATTATTAAATGTTCAATCATTCTCTGAAACTTATTACAACTATTCTCTTAGGATAAAACGATTATTTGGGAATAAAACGTGGTTTGATCACACCGTCAAGCTTGTTATAAGGCATACTTAGGACAGGCATACCATAAGCATAAGGGCCAATAGAATAGTGCTGGTAGCGAATATCAACGCCTTTATCGGTCAATGTGACGTTATCGCTGAGGGTAAATGGCCAATTTTTTTCATAGCTGCTTAAGTCGTTATCGACCGTTTTTACCCACTGTTTATATGCCTCATAAGCCAACGCCTCAAAACGGGGTTTTTTGCCCGTCTGTAATATGTCTGTCAGTTGCAGTTGTTTTTTACTGCTTGTATCGAATATTAAATATTCACTATAAGGCATGCCATGCGCGCCGCCCGTAAACACATAGGAGCTTATTTCAAACAATTCAAAATCATTCACATGACCCAAATATTCAGGCTTCACTGTCAGATTATACGACCATGAACTGTCGTCTGGCATATCTATAAATTGTGAGCTTGCGAAGTCATCAATAGCCGCCTTAACCATAGTCGGCGTCGCCTTAGTATTGATAGGTGCGGATTCAGTCTGTTTACTATTGACGACAAGATGATTGATACGGGCATTGGTGATATCGTTTATCCAATCCTGATTGGTTTTGAGATACCTAACCTCAATCTCTGGACAATGCTGTCGTTCGGCACATATCTCTTGCACACTTTTGGGCAGCTCATAATCAAGATAATCGGTACTGCTAATGAGATTGTCCGCATTAGCGGACATTGCTATTGTTCCAAACAGCAGGCCTGTCACTAACGTACCAACTCGGCGCAAGTTACCACTGCTCGGCATTAACGGCGGATTAATAGGTGGTGTGGCGCTCGTAAATCGAGACATTATTATCATAATTTTTCCATAAATACATAATGGTTAATATTATTCTACCGTAACCACTGTGATGTATTGTTGAAACACTGTTTGTGTTTTTGAGGGGTTACTATTTTTGAAGTATCAGTGCTTTTGAGTCATCAGTATTTTTGAGATGTCAGTGTTTATGAAAAATCGGTTTAATAACGGTCTAAACGACGGGCAATAAAAAAGACACGGCTAGCGTGTCTTTTAAAAAACAGAAAATAGGTTTCAACCATTTACTCATACTTAAATAACAGATATTAATGCTCGCGAGTGTTGCTGAAAGTCACTTCTGGATAACGATCTTGCATCAGCTGCAAGTTAACTCGTGATGGCGCAAGATAGGTAAGATAGCCACCACCATCAAGTGACAACTGGTCATGGGCTTTTTTCTTAAACTTAGCCAAGGCCACTTCATCATCGCAGTGAATCCAGCGCACTGTGGCAATCGATACTGGCTCAAAGGTACACTGTACTTTGTACTCTTCTTTTAGGCGATGCGCGACCACTTCGAACTGTAGTACACCCACCGCGCCCAAGATTAAATCATTATTAATCTGCGGCATAAATACCTGCGTTGCGCCCTCTTCACTGAGTTGCTGCAAGCCTTTTTGTAGCGCTTTAGACTTGAGCGGGTCTCTGAGCACCACGCGGCGAAACAATTCAGGGGCAAAATGTGGAATACCGGTAAAGTTCAGCTCTTCGCCTTCAGTAAAGCTATCACCGATAGAAATGGTCCCATGATTATGCAGACCGATAATATCACCCGGATACGCTTCTTCTAAGGCTTCACGGTCTCCGGCGAGAAAGGTCAGCGCATCGGCAATGCGCACGTCTTTACCCAAACGCACGTGCTTCATCTTCATGCCTTTTTCGTACTTACCCGAGCACACGCGCAAGAAAGCAATGCGGTCACGGTGACGCGGATCCATATTGGCCTGAATCTTAAAAACAAAACCCGTAAAGTCCGTCTCAGTTGCAGAGACTTGACGCTCAGTAGTCGGATGGGCTTTTGGTGGCGGTGCATATTTCACAAGGGTATCGAGCACCATGTTGACACCGAAGTTACCCAACGCTGTACCGAACAATACTGGCGTCATCTCACCCGCCAAAAATGCCTCTTCGCTAAAGTCTTCTAGCGCCATTTGTACCAGCTCAAGCGACTCTTCAAAAGCATCAAACATCAGCTTCCCAAGACGCTCGCGTATGTCCGGATAATCATAGCCGTCGCGGGTCTCAGAGACGGTCATCTTGCCGCCATTACCTTTTTCATAAAGGTAAGTCTTATTTTCGGTCAAATGATAGACGCCAACGAAATCCTGCCCCATACCAATGGGCCACGTCAACGGAATACATTTAATCTTAAGCACCGTCTCAATCTCACTCAGCAGCTCAAGCGGCTCGCGAATCTGACGATCCAACTTGTTCACAAACGAGATAATCGGAGTATCACGCATGCGACACACTTCCATCAATTTGATGGTACGTTCCTCGACGCCTTTTGCGCCATCAACCATCATCAGCGCGCTGTCGACAGCGGTCAACGTACGATAAGTATCTTCACTAAAGTCGGCGTGACCCGGGGTGTCTAGTAGATTGACCATATGGTCTTGATAAGGAAATTGCATAACCGAAGTAGTGATAGAGATACCACGCTCCTGCTCCATGCTCATCCAATCCGATGTCGCATGACGGTCGGTTTTGCGGCCTTTAACTTCACCAACCACCTGAATCGCTTGCCCCCATAGCAGCAGCTTTTCAGTCATGGTGGTCTTACCCGCATCGGGATGCGAGATAATAGCAAAGGTACGGCGCTTGGCCACTTCTTTGTTTAATTTCTTTGGATCTACGCTCATAATTTTTGGCTTCAACCTTGACTTCCAAAAGGCTGTCTTTTAGACAGTAACTTTCTTTTGGGCATTAATTTCAATAAATAGTATAAATAATGGGCGTATTGTAGCGGATTTAGCGTCAGGTTGCAGAATTAGCGCATAAAAAAACACGCTCTACTGGTCAAATAGAGCGTGTTTAATTAGAAAACACTTAACTAGAAAGTGCTTAATATTTTTTGAATTTAATAATAGCGTGTGATTTGCGCTGCTAAGAAGTCCCCTGCCACCTCATTGACTATCGTGCAGTCAACGACACCGCGCACACTGTTGGTATTCGGGTCAGTGCTGCCTTGCACCACAGAGTCGGCTTCATAAATATCATTATCATATTCAACGCCATTGTATTGATAAGCAGGCTGGTTTCTAAACTCAAAAAACGTCACTTGCGCAGCTTTTTGGTCATTGCCCAAACCCACACCAAAGCGTGAGGTGCTAAAATCTCTATCGTCGTTAAAACGTTCTTCGGCCGCCTCAATCCATCTGTCCAGCGTACTATAGCCGGTTTTATTTTTTTCATTAAAGGCTAAAAACGAGCGCTCGCTAGTGACCACTGGAATATAACAAACCGAGCCCGCTGGGAACGTCACATTGGCTGGAATATCAGGATAGTTATTTAAATCGGTAATGATACCACGGCTATTGCCTATGGTAGTGCCCGGACTATAACTACCAGCGTTCAAACCTGCGAGATTCAGGGTTTTATAGGTAATCTCATAGTTCAATTGCTTGTTGCTGTTTGTCTCATAAATAGGACGTTTGACCGTGCGACCATTGACTTCAATATCCTTATTTTCCAGCCTTCCTTCAAAATCAGCTGCCAGCACGGTTCTGTCTAAGCTATTAAGACTTTGGTTGTTATAACTGTTCACCAGATTTTTTATCTTAATTTCGCGCCCGCCAGTGCGGTATGTCTGATCAATTCGCGCAATAGCACTCGCGTTGGCTTGGTTGTCATAGCTATTGCCAAAGCTCGTCAGCGTGATTTTATTGTCGCCTGAACCGTAGACACCGTCATCTTCTCCGCCACATCCTACGAGTGCCATCGCGAGTAAGGATAGGGTCATAGGCAAAAATACTGTTGCTTTCATAAAAGGCGTCCTTACGGTTAGGATTTTTTATAGGGTTATGCTGATAGTGTGTGAAAAACCATGTGACTAGTTTACATCAATGTCGCCATGACTTATATATTTAAAGCCATTAATTGTTTAGCAATGCTTATTGGTGAATGTGAAGCACATTATCGTTATTCACATAAATGCTCACTTACAAAGTCATTGTATATGGTTACTACTGAGCTATAGAGCGTAGCGTCCAGTTTGTTATGCTTGATGGCTAATTGGATTAAATAATTATATAAATAAACCAACAACAAAGGATATGTTATGAACACGTTATATTCTACTCAAGCAACCGTCACTGGCGGTCGTTCTGGTAAAGCTAGTCTACAAGATAGTGATTTGACGATTAACATGGTCGCACCGGGTTCAAGTAAAGATGGTAATAATCCAGAGCAATTATTTGCTATGGGTTATGCGGCTTGCTTCGATGGCGCACTTGCGGCAGTCAAAGGCGAAGAAAAAGCAAAATTTGACTCGACCACTCAAGTATCGGTAGATTTACGTAAAGGTGAAGGTCTAGACTTTCAACTGGCAGTGAAAATTCACGTTACTGGCGAAAATACAGAACTTTCAGCCGATGAATTTCAAAAGCTGGTCGAGAAAGCCAATAAAGTTTGCCCATACTCGAAAGCCACACACGGTAATATCGATAGCGAAGTGACCTCAGAAGTAAAATAATTCCTGAACAATGACAGTATCAGTAATAGATATAAAAGAGCTCAGTTAACGCTGGGTTCTTTTTTTCCTTAAATTTTGGCCAAAAAATAATAACGCTATAGTGAGTGAAAAGTAGTATCGAACCATCACCCATTGCTGATATCAATTTTTCTTGCTTGCCGTACCTGCGCAGACAGAGGTGACGAAAAATAGATATCAGCGATACCATCGCGTTTTTAGAATATTTTGACTATAGAACATATCATAACTTTTAAGCAGTTCGGCACACGTCATTTTTATCGTTATAATAAGCACATATTTCTATCTAATAGCTGATAAGTGACCTTTATGACTGATCCTATGACCGACTCCATGACCGACAGTGACCACAACTCCCATCAAGCGATTGATCCTGCCGTCTTGCCAAACTTTGAGACTATGCCCAATGTGGCGACCATGGACACCAGTCATGTGGACAGCAATCAGCCGCCTTTTATTTTGGTTGATGGCTCTTACTATCTGTTTCGCACTTATCATGCCTTACCGAAGACCATGCAAAACTCGCAAGGCCTGATCACCAATGCCATCCGTGGCACGCTCAATGCGTTACTCAAGCTGATGCGTCGTTATCACCCTACTCATATGGCGGTTTGCTTTGATACCAAGTCACCGACTTTTCGCCACCATATGTCTGCTGATTACAAGGCCGCTCGTCCGCCCATCGACATAGAGCTGGTAGAGCAGATTCCTTATATTCATCGCTTGGTGACCGCATTAGGTATTCCACTGTTACGCATCGAGGGTGCAGAAGCCGATGATATCATCGGGACACTGGCGCATCGTGCGGTTGAACAAGGCCATCACGTCGTCATATCCACCGGCGATAAAGACATGATGCAGCTGGTTAATGACTGCGTAATATTGGAAGACAGCTTTACTGGCAAAGTCACGGACACTCAAGCGGTCGTAGACAAGCTTGGTATTATGCCAAATCAAATGATTGATTTTTTGACCTTGATGGGCGATGCCTCAGACGGTATAAAAGGCGTGCCTGGTATCGGTAAAAAAACGGCAAAAGACCTACTCGTTGAGTATGGCGACATCGGCAATATGTTAAAGCATATTGGTTTTATCAAAGGTCGAGGTGCCAAAGGTTTGATTGAACATGCTGATGATATTCCGTTTAATAGGAAGCTTGCCACCATCGTGACAGACTTAGCTATCGGTCAGGACTGGAACGATCTAAAAATCAATACCGATCCATGTGCCCATATAGATGAATTACGCGAATTGTATAATGAGCTTGAGTTTAGAAACGAGCTAGCGTCTCTTGACCACCCAAACCATCCAGCCAACGGCTCGCAAAGTGTCGCTAACAGTCAAGCCGATGCCGAGTCACAAGCGCAAATAGCTAAGTCGCTACAATCAAGCACTATTGAGAATATCACTGACAGCAAAAATCCTGATAGAGCATGGCATACGATTTTAGACGAGCCTGCCTTTGACAGCTTGGTTAAATTGTTAGAGGCTGCACCGCACTTCGTTATTGATACCGAAACGACCAGCGTCTATTGGCGTCAAGCCGAAATCGTCGGGCTGTCTTTTGCCCTGCGAGCGCATGAAGCCTATTATATTCCGCTGACTCATCGTCTGGAAGGTGATGAGCTGACTGCAAAGCAACTTGATCGTGATACGGTATTAGCGAAACTTAAACCTGTTTTGGAAAATTCAAAAATAGGCAAAATCGGTCAACATCTAAAATATGACGCGCACATTCTCAGTCATTATGGTATTGATTTAGTAGGCGCTATCCATGCCAGCCCTAATAACTGGGCAATGGATACCATGCTTGCCAGCTATGTCATCAATGCGGCAGCTACTCGTCACGGCATGGATGATTTGGCGCGCCATTATTTGCACACCCAGACCATCAGCTTTGAGGACGTCGCAGGCAAAGGCGCCAAGCAAGTCACCTTTGATCAAGTCGTCATCGATATCGCCAGTGACTATGCTTGCGAAGATGCCGACATCACTTATCAGTTGTTTGATTTGTTTAGTGAAAAGCTTGCTGATGATAAAAATAATGCCAAGCTCTTACATGAGCTAGAGATTCCAACTGCCGAGATACTCTGCCAAATGGAAGCAAATGGCATTTTAATCAAGCGCTCATTTTTAAACGAGCTATCAAAACGCTTCGATGAAGAAATCATCACGCTAGAAAAACGCGCGTATGAAGTCGCCGGTGAAGAATTTAACTTAGGCTCACCAAAGCAACTGGGTGAGATGCTGTTTGAAAAACTGGGCGTGCCGGGTGGCAAGAAAACCAAATCTGGTCAATACTCGACTGGCGAAGCGGTATTATCAAAGATTGACCACCCATTGGTCGATATCACATTGGAATATCGCGGACTGTCCAAGCTCAAAAGCACCTATACCGATGCGCTCGATAATGTCGCAGATGCGGAGACGGATCGCGTGCATACCAGCTACCATCAAGCATTGACCAGCACCGGTCGTTTATCATCCACTGATCCTAACTTGCAGAATATTCCGATTCGTACCGCCACTGGTCGCCTGATTCGCCAAGCATTTATCGCACCAGAAGGTCGCGTTATTTTGGCTGCGGATTATTCACAAATTGAGCTGCGTCTGATGGCGCATTTCTCAGGCGATGAAAACTTGACCCGTGCCTTTAATGAAGGATTGGATATTCATACTGCAACGGCTGCTGAAGTATTAGGTAAAGCTGTTGAAGAGGTCAGCGCCACTGAGCGCCGCAATGCTAAAGCCATTAACTTCGGTCTGTTGTACGGCATGAGTGCCTTTGGACTTGCCAAGCAGTTGCAAATGAGCCGCAATGAGGCGCAAGATTATATCGATATGTATTTTGAGCGCTATCCAAGCGTCAAAGACTACATGATCAATACGCGTGCCAGCGCTTATGAAAAAGGCTATGTCGAGACGATATTAGGTCGTAAGCTTTATACGCCAGATATCAATCATAGCAACCGTATGGTTAAGCAAGGGGCAGAACGCGCAGCGATTAACGCGCCGCTACAAGGCTCTGCCGCCGACCTAATTAAGCTTGCCATGATTGCCGTCGATAAAGTACTGCCAAAAGAGCAAGCCAAAATGCTGCTACAAGTCCACGATGAGCTGGTGTTCGAAGTGGATAGCGACAAGGTTGATGAAATTAGCCAGTTGATTACCGATGCCATGCAAGACGTCTTAAGGACGACAGCCGTGGAAAAAGGTTGGCATGTAGACTTCGCGGTACCGTTATTGGTGGAGACCGATAGTGGTCAAAACTGGGATGAGGCGCATTGATTGTGTAGTATTAACAATGAGATATGACTGATTAGTTAAATTACATAATGGCATGATAAGGCATTTCGCTGTATAATAGCAGTACATTAAATTATCTGGTCTTATGAGACAATTTACGGTTTGAAGTGGGCCCAAGGGCTCACTTTTTTATTTCAAAAAAAAGCAGGAGTGCCTTATTTTGGCGACAGATGGCTTCATTGAAATTCCCAGTATTATCCTATTAATAGCTTGCTTGCTACGCTGCGCGCAGTACGTAGCACAGAGTCATGTCAAACAAATTAAAGCCTTTTGGTTGGCCTCAGTTCTCGTATTCGTCGCGGTCATTCGTCGTGAGTTAAACTATTTACCAGAATTATTTATCCCAAGTAATTTTTCGCTTCTCAGCCATTCTTATGACTGGTGGGAGGACGCTGTGCTTTTAGTAATCTACCTGATGAGCGTTGGCTTATTGATTTACTCATGGCGCTACCTTTGGGCAATACTAAAAGATGTAGACGTATCGCTCTATCTTGGTGTCGCCACTTTGGCCATATTACAATATATGGGAGAGAACGCTATTATGTTCCCCCACACTTTGGGTGGCATAGTCGAAGAGTTCGCGGAAACGATTATTTATGTGATCGCGTTGGTTTATTTATGGCGATTTAAATTAAGCGATTTTGAATCATGCCTATTGCGTAAATTAAACTTTGAATTGAGTCATATTAACCAATAGCCCCATAGTGGTGACTCAATAACTGTTAAGTAAATATAGACGTAGCGTTAGGTTGCCACTAGTAATTATCTTAAGCACAATCCTTGTCTATTAGTTTGTTATACTGAGTCTAAGCACGAGGGACGATAACGATTGTAATGGATGGTCTTGATCCTTACATTAAAACCGTAGCTGTGTGTAACTGTTTATCTACATATAGTCAGCTGGTAATGCACCTCGATTTAACTCATTGATAACTATAAAGCGAGCCATTATGAATATATTAATTACAGGTGCATCACGCGGTATCGGTCTGGCCGCTGCCAAAAGATTGGCCACCAAAGGTCACAACGTTGGATTATTTGCAACCAATACAACGACGCTTGAGCAGGCTATCGAAGACAAAGTCTTTAAAAAGGCCGTAAAAAAGAAACGCATCATTATTGGTCAGTTAGATGTCACTCAGCCTGATTCATGGGATGGCGCTATCGAGCAAATGATTAATAACTTTGGCGGCATCGATACGCTGATTAATAATGCGGGTGTGCTGGTTAGCGGAGCATTGCCAAAGACAGCATTAGAGGAGCAATTGTCGCTCATCGACGTCAACTGTAAGGGCGTGCTGATTGGTTGTCATAAGCTAGCGCCTTATTTGGCGGAGAGCAAAGATGGCAAAATCGTCAATGTGTCCTCGGCATCGGCTATCTATGGTCAGCCTGAGGTTGCCACTTATGCGGCCAGTAAGTTTTTTGTACGTGGTCTCACCGAAGGTCTCAATATTGAATATGAGAAACTCGGCATCAAAGTCATTGATGTGATGCCACTCTGGGTCAAGTCCGACATGACCAAAGACATCGAAGTCACCAGTATTGACCGTTTAGGTATTAACTTGACCGTCCATGATGTGGCCAAGACTTTATGCAAATTGAGCACCAGCCCCAACCGTAAGCTAAAAAGTACGCACTACTCTGTTGGTATACCGGCCAAAGTTTTTCAGACTCTCTCGCAGGTCACTCCTGATCCACTTATTCGCTGGATCAATACAAAAGTGGGCGCCCAATAACAGCAGCGCCTATCCGCTATCGTATCTATGAGCGATGATGCTTATCTAATGTGAATCACAATGACGGCTACTCAATATGAGTAGCCGTTTTGCTTGCTGGTCTAATATCAATAGCCTGCTCGATAGATTTATCGATAAAGGTATTATTGTCAATCCGCGTATCTTTGACTGCGCCTGCTGCGCTGTCTTCCCGAATCTCAGAACCAACAATAATAGGTAAGCGGACGTTTGCTGCAAACTTATTGCCCTTAATCAGCGTGCCGTCATCCTCTACGATAATGCCTTGCTCTACCTGCTCAAAACGGTTATTGATAATCTGATTGTCTTTAGCACTGTCCAAATGATAGCTGGCAAATGGCGTTTGCTTCACTAAATAAGCGCCGCATTCAAAACCTTTTAGATTGCGCGACTGCCTTGACGCTACCCAAACACCGACTGGCTCATCTTCAAAGGTATTGTTAACGATAATATTGTCACGGCTCGACTCAGTACGCTTAAAGTGATTGCTCCGCGCCGGATCGTCGGCATGCTCAAAACAATTGCGATAGAGCAATATACTGCCTGCGCCATTATGAATAAATTGATTGTTTTCGATACGATTGTTGCTCGACGAATCAATGGCAATCGCCTCACGATTGGATTTAAAGGTACGAAAGCCATTACCGACGAAGACAGAGTTTTTAATCACGTTATCACGACTACCAAACTCTAAATAGAGCCCAACGGTGCCTGCGTTGTGGATATGCACTGTATCAAAAGTAATGTCATGCGCATGATCTCCGACGAACATGCCGCTATTAATACTATTGCGACTACTGACATTAATGACGCGGATATTGCTTGGCGCAAGGGTGCGGTTGTCAGCAGGGTTGGTAAAGCCGCGCGCGTAACGCTGATTGGGGTTGCTATATTGGCGAATGTGCAGCGCATGACCATAGCCATCCACATGACAATTGGCCACAGCTATATTATCGATAGCTCTATCTGTTTTCGGCTTAATAGTAATGGCGCTGACCTTTGATGGATCATCAGCCATAGTACTAAGCCGTGCGCCCCGACAGTCGAGTGAACTGTTTGACTCATTGAGCTCAAAGCGTAGCGACTTGCCTGTCAAATCACAGCTGTTACTGAGTGCGCTATGACCTTTTATCACCACCGTCTGCTTGGGTGTTAATTGTGTGCAATCAATCACCGTCGTAGCGGTCGGGAGTTTGCTATCAATCACCAGCGGCTGTTGTACCTTAACCTTTTCTCTAGTGCTATCAGCATTAACGAAAGGCAGTCGTTCGCAAGCCGTCAGACCTACCGTGGTACTGAGCAACGAGGCTGTTATTAACGAGAATGTGATTAAACCCTTCTTACTGGCGACCATTAAGCACCTCTTATTTATGATTCATCTTACATTTTTTGAACATCCTGTCACACCTTACTACTATCAGTCGTCATCATAACGCGTCACACTCAGCGTGATAAGTAAAAACAACCATAGCCATCAATAATAACCATTAATAACAACGAACAAGGAACCCCTTATGGATCATTCAAAAACGCCGTTACCAGAAGAGATGGATCATATCCAAGGTGATACCGACATCAATGATAACAGCCAAGAAGTTGATTTAGACAATCCCATGCTACATACCATCGATAATGATGATGTCATTGATAATAGCGCGGGCTTTGACAATTCGGAAGTCGGCACAGATGCAACGCAAGGATTGACGCCCATGCATCGTCAAAATATCGATGAATCGCGCGTCGATGAAGTGTTGGTTGACGACAATTTAGATGACAGTGATTATCCAGATATTACTGATATCGCCGATAAAGAAGCTGCTGAACGTAGTAACGATGATGATTTTTAAATAATCTATTTAAGCATATAAATCCCGCCCGATATCATGCATCGAGCGGGATTTTTTCATCTCATAAAAGACTCTTAGTTTTTAAGGTTTTATCAAACCTAAATTACACTGCGGATAATGGCTGATCGGTCCAAACGTCACGGTAGCTGGTGTAATAAGTGATCACCCCTATAGGGAGTAGCACCAATAAACCCAGTCCCAGTGTAAATATGACCGCAAGTAACATTATTATCGGGCCAATCAGACCAAATATAGTAAATGGTGCAATATTTTTCATGCAGCCTCTTAGGCTCATTTTCATCGCTGTGGTCGGTTTTATATTATGTAAGACCACCAACGCTGGTGAAAACCAAATGGCCATAATAATAGGAATCATCGCTAGCATCGCCACCAAGAAAATCAGCAATAGTATGATAACCATACCACCATTAATCCCGCTAGCATTTGCCATATCAGCAAAACCACCCGTAAGCCCAATAAGTAGTGCAGAGATAATACCTAAAGGAACAACGACTGCAAATATAGCCAGCAGATACAGCATAAACAAAATGACTAACGGTACAAAATGGGTACTAAAGGCGGCAAACAGATAATCAAACCTAAGCTCGTTACCAGTAGCTTGCGCATCAGCACCTTTTATTATCCCGCCAATAAAGACGAAGGTAATAAAAGAGAAAAAGAAGCTAACAAACGGGATGATACTACCCAGCATCAATATAACGAAATAGACCACCCCTATTCCTATCCATAATAGTGGCTGGTCTTTGAATAATAGGTAAGCCTTCGTCAGCCAACTAACTCCCCATCCTGCTTGACAAGCACGAGGCTCTGCCAATAACTGAGGTAAAAGCTGACCATAGTCGTCAGTGGGAGGCAAATCTGGCGGCAGACTATTGGGCTTCTGTAGAGATATGTGTTGTGGCGAACTGCTAGAGATGGACATCTTAATCCTCAAAGATAAAGTAAAAATTTTGCCTTAGTTTTACATATTGATGAAAAAAATCCCAACTTTATTTCATTAAATTTAATATAGTCAAAATATCCTAAAAACGTGACGGTATTGCTGATGTCAATTTTTTGTAGCCTCTGTCTGCGCAGGCACAGCAAGCAAGCAAAATGGATATCAGCAGTGCGTGATGTATCAATATTACTTTTCGCTGACTATAAGTTAAAATTATTTTTTATGATTGGACAATTCAAGCAATCAAGCCCAACCATCCAAAGTGCCTGCCCAACCTTTGACCAATGGCGCACTAATAGCTTCTAACAAATCTATGTGCGCCTCATCGGCATTCAGCGCTGGAATATAGTGATACTCTTGCCCGCCAGCATGAAGAAAGTTCTCACGGTTCTCAATCGCCAATTCTTCCAACGTTTCTAGACAATCCGCTGAGAACGCTGGACTGAGAATTTGTACTGACTTTACACCTGATTTAGCCCATTCATCGAGTATGACGTCGGTATAAGGCTTAACCCACTCTTGCTTACCAAAGCGTGACTGAAAACTAATAATCCATTCGTCATCTTTTAGACCAAGCTCGTGCGCGACTTGCGCTGCGGTACATTTACAACGTCTAGGATAAGGGTCGCCTTTATCCATATACGGCTGCGGAATACCGTGGAAGCTAAACATCAGCTTGTCAGGTTTGCCATGTACCGCTTGAAAGCGGCGAATACTATCCGCTAATGCTTTTATATATAAAGGATGCGCAAAGTAGTCTTTAACGATCGTAATATTAGGCAAGTTACGCTGCTTTAACGACCATTTAGTAATGGCATCGTACACTGCACCCGTTGAAGTCGCTGAATACTGTGGAAATACGGGTAACATCACAAAGTGGTCAACGCCTTCGCTACGCAGTTTGTCCATCACATCGGGCAAACCTGGATTGCCATAGCTCATTGCAGAATGGACAGAAACACGAAATGGTGCAGCCTGCTCAGCCAAACGCGTATCTAACATCGCCACTTGTTGGTTCAGGATATTGCGCATTGGCGAGTCACCATCCCAAATACTGGCATAAGCTTCTGCCACCCGTTTAGGACGGCTTGGCAACACAAACAGATTTAGGATAATCGCCCACAGGAATTTTGGGATTTCAATCACCCGTGGGTCTGATAAGAATTGTTTGAGGTAGCGACGTACCGCAGGCGCTGTCGGCTCATCAGGCGTACCAAGGTTGACCAATAAAACGGCAATACGTGGGGGCAATTTAGGTTTCATAGAGTATTATTTATTATTAGGTTAATTAAAGAAGAATATGAGGTAAAAGATTATTAAGTCATTATTGAATGACTGCGTTATGAGTGTAGCATTTTATAGATCGATAGCGCGTGGTAAAAGCACACTAATACAATTTGATACGCACTGGATGGTCACTGCGCTCGAAAGACTCAACTCGAAGGTTGTGCTCATCCGCGCATCGCCATACAATAGGCAAGCATATTGCCATCCTATTTTTTTATTGATAATTGATAATTGTCGTCTTGCGAGGTAGCTTTGAACGCACGTCCTGATAGTACCAGTGACCACCCCCCAAAAGATCACGCTCATGTGGATAGCTCAGTCGATACCGTTGGCTCAGTTGGAATCGTCACACCACAGAACTTCCATTTTGCCGAACCCTTGACCTTGGAGTGCAACCGCACCCTGCCCTCATTTGACTTAATGGTAGAGACTTATGGCACTCTTAATAGCGACAAATCAAATGCCATATTAATCTGTCATGCCTTGTCCGGCAGCCATCACGCAGCAGGTTTGCACAGTGCCGATGATAAAAAGGCCGGCTGGTGGGACAATATGATTGGCCCCAATAAAGCCATCGATACCAACCGCTTTTATGTGGTATGCCTCAATAATATTGGCAGCTGTTTTGGCTCTACTGGTCCAACGACGATTAATCCTGACAGTGTCAATGCAAAACAAGCAGATAACACTAGCGAAGCAGAGGTCTATGGCCCTGACTTTCCGTTGGTTACCATCAAAGACTGGGTAAAAACCCAAGCCATGCTCTCAGATCGCTTGGGCATTGACGTCTGGCATGCCATCATCGGTGGCTCAATGGGCGGTATGCAAGCACTACAATGGTCGGTCGACTATCCAAATCGTTTAAAACGCTGCGTGGTCATTGCCAGTACGCCCAAACTCTCTGCCCAGAATATTGCCTTTAATGAAGTCGCACGTCAGTCCATATTGTCTGACCCCGACTTTAAGGATGGACGCTATTTACAAGCTGGCACCTACCCTCGTCGCGGACTGATCCTCGCACGTATGGTTGGTCATATCACCTATTTGACCGATGATGCGATGAAGGCTAAATTTGGTCGTGATTTAAAATCTGGCAAATTTATGTATGGCTATGATGTCGAGTTTCAGGTTGAAAGCTATCTTCGCTATCAAGGCGAACGCTTTAGCGAAAATTTCGATGCCAATACTTATTTGCTGATGACCAAAGCCTTGGATTATTTTGATCCAACGCGTGGCTATCTGTCAGGGCAGTCATCAACCCAGTCAACAGCACCATCAGTAGACTCTACAAATCCGTCGGAGTCTGGATCGCTACTTGACGACTCAATCGCGGCGTCTGTCGAAACGACTAAAAATGCGACCAAACAAGCGGCACAGCATGCGCTTGAAGCTACCTTAGCAACTGATAATTTAGCAACTGGCGATGAAACTGACAGCGAAACTCAAACTGACACTGAAAACGATCGTCAGCAAGAATTAGCGGCGCTCAAAGCGGCCTTTGCCCACACTCAGTGTCAGTACTTAGTGGTGTCGTTTACCACCGACTGGCGCTTTGCTCCTGAGCGCTCACAAGAGATTGTCGATGCGTTGATGGCGACTGGCAAACCTGTCAACTATATCAATGTCGATGCGCCACATGGTCATGACTCTTTCTTATTTGATATTCCCCGTTATATGGGCGCCGTTAGAGGATTTTTGACCGCGCCATTTATCACGGACAACCATGCTAAAAACTGCCAGACGAAAAACAGTCGTCAGCAAACAGGAGTGCGCTCATGAGAATGGATCATCAACTGGCCGAGCGCTGGATTGCCCCGCAGTCACATGTGCTGGACTTAGGCTGTGGCAATGGTGAGCTGCTTGCACACTTGCAGCAACATCGCGGCGTCACTGGCTATGGGCTTGAGATTGACGAAGAAAAAATCAATGATGGTATCGCCAAAGGTTTGTCTATCATTGAGCAAGACCTGAATGACGGCCTTGCGCGCTTCGCTGATAATAGCTTCGATACCGTGGTCATGGCACGTGCCCTGCAAGCGGTGAAAGCGCCTGATGTGCTCTTGCTCGATATGCTGCGAGTTGCCCGCGAAGCAGTCATCACCTTCCCTAACTTTGCCCATTGGCAAAACCGACTGCATCTAGGGCTTAAAGGCATGATGCCCGTTTCAGAAGCGCTGCCTTATGAATGGTATAACACGCCAAATATTCATCTATGTACCTTTAAAGACTTTGAGCAGCTTTGTGCCAAGTATGACATCCATATCATCAACCGCTTTGCCGTTAGTGATTCGGAAAAAGGTCACACACCGCTCATGAAAGCCTTGATACGCCAAGCGCCAAATCTGCTGGCAGACGTCGCTATTTACCGTGTGACCAAACAAAAACCAGCACAATAATACCTACAACAATGAGGGTTTATGCCCCTTTGAAACTATCTAAAAATAGCCATTACGCACGTTTTTAGACCTTAATACATTGTTAACTCTTTATTATCTCTTAGTAACTCTATGATTTTATTAAGGACACTAAGGTAGTGATGAGGATTAAATCGTGTAATTAGTATTTGAGTTTCGTAAGTTTGGGTGTTAAGCTAGCGAAATAGTGTCAGTCACACCTCTATTTTAACCGTTTATCGGTCCGACTAAAGGTAACGGCTATACTCAACAACTATTTAAATTGCTAATAATTAGGTAAGTTCATATCGCAAGATTTCACCTAATTGTTATCACCGTCTAACTGTCTTTAGCGAGATAATGTTTAGCGGTACAACTCTTTTTGCTTATTAACTGCCTAATTTTGGAGCTGCTATGAAATTATTAAAAGCTGCGTTGTTCACTGCCTTGTTTTCTTGTGCCGGCCTTGCCAACGCTGAGTTGATATCGAACGTGCCACTTGATACCTCACGTTTTGAGCTAATGCCAGTCAGTGAGCTGTCTGCCAGTGCTGCTCAAGGCAACCATCACGCTCAGTTTTACTTAGCTAAGCGCTTGCAAAAAGGCCAAGGTATCGCTCAAAACACTCAACAAGCGATCCAGTGGTATACCAAAGCTGCTCAGCAAGGCGTTGCTCCTGCTCAGTTGAATCTTGCCATCATGTACTTGCGCGGTGAAGGCGTAAAACCTAACTTGCAACAAGCAAAGGTTTGGTTAGAAAAAGCCGCCATGCGTGGTGATAACCGTGCCAGCTATACGCTTGCCTTGCTAGATGAAAAGCAAAAGAACCTAGTTGATGCTTATAAATGGTACGATTTGGCTGCCCGTGACGGCATGCTTGATGAAAAAGTACGTAACAAAGCACGCGGTAAAATCGGTCAGTTGGCATTGAACTTATCAAGCTCAGACATCGCTAGCGCTCGTAGTAAAGCCGATACTTGGTTTCAGAGCAAGTAAATCTAGCAACATACAGCTTTAGTTTGAAAATAAAAATCCAGCCTTTGAGCTGGATTTTTTGTGTTTAGAGAATGATAAATGCTGACATTAACTGGCTTCGATAATGGCAATCTCAGCATCGGTTAAGTCATATAGCTTATAGACCATTTGATCTATCTCACGGTCGGTACGTTCAATTTCTGCTATCAATTGCTTTGCTTTAGTCTGTTCGGCTAAAAAATACTCTTCCCATTCCGCTTCATCACCCAAGCTCATTTTAATTTTCTTTTTTGCCAGCTCTTTGACGAACTCTGAATACGTTAGTTCATGCCAGTTTTCTAGCTTTTTACTCAGCTTGTCGATATCAAATTTTCGTTGCAAGGTGCGAATAAATTTACCTGTTAAGTCTTCCATTTGTAGTGTTAACTTAGATACCAATAACCCTTTATTCATTACTTCATCATCTTTTGGACTAATAATTGGAATAGCTGATATATTTTTCGCATTATATCTATAATAACCACCCAGTTTTTTTGGGCAAATTTGGTTGAGGTAAAATGAAATTAACTTTGAATTTAGTATTGATAATAGAGTCATTATTGAAATATTAGAGGAATCAGTTGGAATTAAAGCAGGCGTGTTAGCACCATTAAATGCTGTATTTGCACCCAACAAGCCAACTGTAAAATTAGTATCTACACCTTTTAGTATGAGTTTCTCGGGTGTAATATAATTGAAATTTCCAGCACGAAGATGTCTGTAAAAATTTTCTTCAAAAGCATATTTCTTACGACTATCCTTTCTTTCCATCAGATCATCTTTGAACTCAAGCAAATAATTGTAGCAATTAGGGAAAAGCTGGATAAAATCATTCATTTCAATTAATTTAGAATCTCCATTTTCATTATAATAGGGATATATAATTGATGCTGTAGGTTCTGTATTAGAATATTTAGAGACTTCCTGACCACGATAAGCATATGGATAGATAATCTCAGTTTCCAACTTATATCTCTCGATAATTTCCTGATTTACCACAAAAGCTGCATCCATTCCTGTTAGACAGCCGATATAGGCAGGAGCAAATCTTTCAAGAAGTTCATAATGTATGTTTTTGTCTTCTAGACTTTCTATTAAATCAAATGCAGAAAACTGCCATGCTTTTGATGATAGCTTATCAAATGTATAGTCTGTGGACGGACTATTTTTAACTCCAAAGAAGTTCAAATCTTTTTTATGTATCACCTTCTTATATTGAAAAAAATCATTTTCTTTGTTATTAAGAAAGAATATAGCTGGATACGTTTCTACATCTTCAAAAACAGGAAGAGAGCCAAAATCTATTATTTCGGAAAACTTATTTTCAGATAAAATTTTTCGAATATTTTCACCATAGTCTGTTTGCATCCATTGAGATGATGATATATAACCTGCAACTCCCTTATTGTTAATTAATTTAAAAACCTTTTCAAAAAATAATATCGACAAATCTAACTTACCCTTTGGACTTTGATATTTTTGGAAATAATAATCTACTAAATTATTTTCAATATTCTGCACCCTTACATAAGGTGGGTTACCAATCACCACATCGAAACCACCCTTTGCAAAGACTTGTGGAAACGCTGCTTGCCAATTAAAGGCTTTATCACCTGCGACTGCGGGATCATCAATCAGTGAATTACCACATTTGATATTATTATTGAGGTTATTCAACTTACGTCGCGGCTGCGCTGTGCGTAACCATAGTGACAGCTTGGCAATATCGACGCTTTCTTCATTGATATCGACCCCGAACAAGTTGTTTTCTAAAATACTGTTTTCGATATCAGGGTAAGCCAGACCACTACCAAACAATTTCGTCTCTAGCTCAACGATATACTCATGCTCAGCGATTAAGAAGTTTAGCGCCTCATTTAAGAACGCCCCACTGCCTACCGCAGGGTCACAAATCGTGATTTGTAATAGCCAGTCTCGATACGCATTTAATCTATCTAGAGCTACCTTTTCTTCTTCGATTCTCTTATCTGTTTTTTTTCGTTTTTTACCGCTTTTATTAATAGTAATATCTTGCTCATAATCTTCGTCATTCAATGCTAACGCTAACTTTTTGTCTTCACAAAGCTTGCCGACTGTGTTTTCGACGATATATTTGGTGATGTACTTTGGCGTGTAAAACACGCCATCTTTTTTGCGCTTGGTTTGCGATTTATCTACCACCTCACCTGTCAGCTGCGCCTTTACCTCATCAAGCTCTGATAATGAGTTTTCAAAGATATGACCTAAGATATTGACGTCTACCTCACTGTCAAAGTCGTATTCGGAGAGTATCTTGATATGGGTCTGTAGAATATCATCGCTGATGATGACGCTGTCCAGCAGCTCGTCAGTGCTGAACAGTCCACCGTTATAGGCGAATATCTCGCTATACTCATCTTTATGACCTTTATCCAAATAACCAAAGTACGCTTTGACCCTATCGTACAAAGGCACAGTCATTTTTAGCGATTTCCACTTCTCCCATTCGCTGATGATTCCCTTTGCAAAGTTGGCAGGCAACAGATGACTGTCCTCAGCGAAGAAAATAAACAGTAGCCGATCGAGTAATTTTTGTGACTTTTGAAATAATACTAAATTGTCTACGCTTGGGTTATTGGTGGTCAAATCATTGAATAATTCACGTTTAAACACCGAGTAATCTTTATAAAGCTGCTTAGTTATCGCTTCTTCTTGAGACAATGATGCCGACTTGAGCTTGGCAGGCAAATCGTTCATGATGCTGTCGCGATTGAGCAATAAATACAGTAATGCAAAGTCCTCTTGAGCCAAAGTGAATAGATTGAACTCTATAAACTCAACCGCATTATCGATATACAAACGTAGCTTTTGAAAGTTAGAGGTGATGACATAGCGGCACTTAGGTTGATTGTTTTTATAGCCAAAAGCTTGCTGCTCAATTTTGCTAAGGTCAGTGGTATTCATACCTTTTAGCTCAATCACGCCAATAGCATGACCGTCTTTGAGTATCGCGCCATCAGCCTTTTTACTGCCCGTTTGGTTTTTGAATTCTGTCGTTATATCATAGTCAGGATTGGGATTTAGCGTGTAACCAAAGACATCGACGAATAAGTCACGCAAAAAGCCTTCTTGATACTGCTCTTCTTTACTTAGGCGGATGTTGTCTTGCTTTGATAAGTTTAAAAAACAATGGCTAAAAGTCTGCCATGCTGTCTCTAGCTGAGTGTTATCAAGTTCACGGACATACTTTTCGATGACGATAGATTGGAACAGAGACATATGAGCGCCTTTACAATGAAATAAATATGGTCAAGATGATGAGCAAACGTCTACTATAGCAAGCTCTACTCATCGGATAAATGCCTAAAGACTATTATCACTCATATAGAATCTCTGTCATGAGTCGTTGATATCTTGAACGATGTCATCAGCCATTAAATGATTCAAAAACCTTGCCAAATTTGCTACACTACGCGCGCATTAGCCAATTCCACAATTACGCTAGTGTTATATCTCATTCTAAACCAACCAAGTCTATTTCAAATGAATGCGATATAAGGAAGCCGAGCACAGATTGTACCCAAAGTACATCAAGCGAGGATGACACAATAGCGTGTTTATTTGAACCAGACTGCTAACCCAACGCACTAGGTTTGCGACCTAGCCAGCAGGAGAAAAATATGAGTACCATTCAAAATAGCAATGCGGATACCAATCTGACCGATAGTAAGTCAGCCCCAGCCTACGATAGCGTCACCAATAACATCGTCGTTGCCGCTCTTTATAAGTTCACGCGCTTTGCAGATTTTGAGCAATATCGCGAGCCAATTTTAAATACCATGCTTGAGAATGAGGTCAAAGGCACTTTGTTGATTGCCGCTGAAGGCATTAACGGGACGATTTCTGGTACGCGCCAAAGTATTGACACCGTCCTTGACTACCTGCGTAGTATCGAAGCGATTGGCAGTTTTACCTTCAAAGAATCTTATACTGATGCTCAGCCTTTTTATCGTACTAAGGTGAAGCTGAAAAAAGAAATTGTGACAATGGGCGTAGAAAATATCGATCCTTTGCAATCGGTCGGTCGTTATGTAAAACCAAGCGAGTGGAATGCGCTTATCTCAGACCCTGAGGTTATTTTGATTGATACGCGTAACGATTACGAAGTGCAAATCGGTACCTTTCAAAATGCCGTCAACCCAAATACCGAAACCTTCCGCGAGTTCCCAGAGTACGTCGCAAAAGAGCTTGACCCCGCTAAGCATAAAAAAGTTGCGATGTTCTGTACCGGTGGTATCCGCTGTGAGAAGTCTACAGCCTATTTGCGCGAGCAAGGCTTTGAAGAGGTCTATCATCTAGAAGGCGGCATCCTAAAATATCTCGAAGAAGTGCCTGCCAGCGACTCTATGTGGCAAGGCGACTGCTTCGTCTTTGACAATCGGGTTTCGGTCAATCATAACTTAGAAAAAGGCAGCTATGAGCAATGCTTTGCTTGTCGTATGCCCATTACTCAAGATGACATGCAAAGTGCGGCTTATATCAAAGGCGAATCTTGCCCGCATTGTATCGATAAAGCCACTGACGAGCAAAAAGCACGATTCCGTGAGCGCGAGCATCAAATGCAGCTGGCGAAAAAGCGCGGCGAAGCGCATATTGGTAGCGATGTGATGGACGTTATAGAAAAGCGTAAAGCGGCAAAGATTGAAGCGCGAAAGCAGCAAGAAAACGCTAAATCTAAACAATAGAAATCAGCAAACACTTAACGACACTAGCGTCTATTAGAAATGCGGGTTTATTGAAAATGAGGGTTAAAAGAAGGGACCAACAGCGTATCTTCTTTTAACCCTTTTTTTATACCGCTGGATAAACCAATTGGTCTTGACTATTTAGCTCAGCTCCTGGTGTTGGTTTGGCAAGATCTAAGCGACCAACGCCCATGATATGATCCACCCTATGGCCTCTCAGAAGTAAATAATCGGTAATAATACGCCGATGGCAACGCCACCATACTGCTTCAGAACACATCAGGGTCAGACGCTGTTTTTTTCCCAGTTGCATGAGTTGGTCGAGAGCGGCTTGAAAAGTATCACTCAACGCATAATCTGCATAGTTATGAAAAGCTTGCACGCGCCATAAATCATTTATCTGCTCATCGACCTGCCTTTGTTTTGGACGTCGCCCGCCAAGGTCGGTGCAGTGCTGATAACTGATACCAACTTGACTGAGCGCTTGTGGAAAAGTATCGATATTAAAAACAGGATTGGTACGAGAACGAGGAAAGCTGCGCACATCGATGAGTAATTCGATATCAGCCGCTTGAAGCATCTCAATCAGCTCATCAAGACTACGGGTCGAATGTCCAATCGTATAAAATGTGGTGGTCATAAGTTAAGCCGTTATCGTATTGTCACATTGTGGTTTTAAGTTTTATGGTTGTCGTCCTATTTTGCATGGCTTTATTTTGCATGCTCTTGTCTTAAATGGTTTTGTCTTAAATGGTTCAATGGTTTTGCTCATTCAATATTAACCAGTCTCAACCTGCTCACTCATTAGGACTTTTGTAGGACAATCGTGGTCGAAGGTCGCTAACGCAGTAAAATCAAACAAAGCAATCTAGACCCTATACTTATAACGATACCCAACATAAAAAAATAGCAGACAACCACCAAGGTCATCTGCTATTTCGCTTAACTTACTTTAAGACGTGTTTTTATACCATCAGTATACCGTCAGTCTGAAACGTTATGAGTAATCTATTAGAACAAAATACGGACGCGAATGGTTTCTTCAACGTCTTTTAGCTGATCCAGCGCCGCGCTTGAGTCGTTGTAATCTACGTCCATGACCAAATAACCAACATCGCCTTCGGTCATTAAGCTCTGTGCCAAGATATTGATGTGCGCCTCAGCGAACAGACGGTTAATCTGTGAGAGGACGCCAGGTACGTTTTTGTGAATATGTAACAGACGATGTGAGCCTTCTTTAAACGGAATAGAGACTTCTGGGAAGTTCACTGCCGTGAGGGTATCACCTTGATCTGAATATCGAACGAATTTTTCTGCGACTTCTAGACCGATGTTGGCTTGTGCTTCTTGCGTTGAGCCGCCGATATGTGGCGTCAAAATCACGTTATCGAATTTACGTAGCGGTGATTCAAACTCTTGGTCAGCAGATTTTGGCTCTTTTGGGAATACGTCAATCGCCGCGCCCAAGATTTTGCCAGATTCTAATACCGCTGCTAGATCATCAATCTCGACACAAGTACCCCGTGCGGCATTGATAAAGTAGCTACCGTCTTTCATATGCGCAAATTGCTCAGCTTTCATCATATAGCGGGTGCTTGGCACATCAGGAACATGCAAGGTCACGATATCAGCGGTCGACAGTAATTCTTCTAAGCTGCCGACTTGTACGGCGTTACCCAATGGCAATTTGGTCACCACGTCATGATAAATGACCTTCATACCGAAACTTTCTGCTAACACAGACAACTGTGAGCCGATAGAGCCATAGCCGACGATACCCATGGTCTTGCCACGTACTTCATGCGAGTTGGTCGCAGACTTGCCCCAGCCGCCGCGATGTACGGTGGCATTTTTTTCAGGAATGCCGCGATACAGCATGATGGTTTCGGCCAATACCAACTCAGCCACCGAACGAGTATTCGAATACGGCGCGTTAAAGACGGGAATACCCAGTTCACGAGCCGCTTCCAAGTCTACTTGGTTGGTACCGATACAGAAGCAACCAATACCAATCAGCTTGTGCGCATGCTCCAGTACTTCACGCGTCAGTTGGGTGCGTGAGCGAATACCGATGAAGTGAGCGTCTTTGATCTTTTCGATCAGCTCTTCTTTATCTAACGCATGACTGATATTCTCGATGTTTTGATAACCAGCATCTGTCAATATTTTTAAGGCATTGTCGTGTAGACCTTCAAGCAATAAAAAGCGGATTTTGTCTTTTTGTAGTGATAACGCCATATGAGAACTGTCCTATAATTGTCTTATAAAATTATCTGAAGGATAATCTATAGTCGAAGCAGTTTAAAGTGGGTACAAGGCAACCGAGCGCAAATAGTACAACTTAGTACATTTAGAGAGGTTAACGCCGTAACCATTTACAAGTGCTTTGACTATACGATGGATGAAACGAAAACAGTCCGGATATCTTACACAAAATTCGACGTCGATGTTAGCAGATTAGATGAATTATTGGATATCAAGCCTGAAAACTTTTTATGCTATAGTGAACTATTATGTTCAATGTTTATTAAACTGTCTTTTTAACTATTTATGCCATGTATGCGCGCGCAAATATTTCATTATATAATAAGCATATTCATGAATACTAAAAACCACATTCGCGACCTTCTTATTATATAAACACAGTTATAGCCGCTTCGTTATATCCATTTAGCGATATAATAATCCCCTTTATGCATAGCGCCTACGTTCATACCGAGATTTGACCATGACCTCTTTATCTAGCCAGCCTAAACCTGATACCAATGACAATACCAACGCCGTGCAGACTATTTTACGCACACTGCTTGATAGCCATCAATTTGACGCCAGCCAAATCAAGACCGATAGCGAAAGC
Source organism: Psychrobacter sp. TB67 (assembly GCF_000511065.1). NCBI lineage: Bacteria > Pseudomonadati > Pseudomonadota > Gammaproteobacteria > Moraxellales > Moraxellaceae > Psychrobacter > Psychrobacter sp. TB67. Next base: position 44,239 of record NZ_AYYA01000014.1, on the reverse strand, counting down.
CTAGAACATTGGGGCAAAGACTGGACCAAGCATTTCGCGCCTGCCGCCTCTGCCATTGTCTTTCCAAAAACCACTGAGCAAGTGCAAGCCATCGTCTTGCTTGCCAATGAGCACAATGTTGTCTTGACGCCAAGTGGCGGTCGTACTGGTCTGTCTGCTGGCGCGGTCGCGGCCAATGGTGAGATTGTGGTCAGTATGGATAAGATGAACCAAATCGGCAAATTCTATCCTGCTGATCGCTTAGTCGAGATTGAAGCGGGCGTGGTGACTGAGCAATTGCAACAATTCGCCGAATCAAAAGACCTCTACTACCCTGTCGACTTTGCTTCGGCAGGCTCTAGCCAAATGGGCGGTAATATTGGCACCAATGCGGGCGGTATCAAGGTAATTCGTTATGGCATGACTCGTCAATGGATTATGGGCCTGACTGTGGTCACCGGTAAAGGTGATATCTTGCAGCTCAATCGCGGCATGGTGAAAAATGCCACCGGTTATGACTTGCGCCAGTTGTTTATCGGTAGCGAAGGCACGCTTGGTTTAGTGACTCATGCGCAAATCAAGCTTGAGCGTCAGCCGCAAGACTTAAACGTCATGGTACTTGGCATGGACAGCTTTAACGACGTCATGAATGTGCTATCAGCCTTTCAAGCAAAGATCGATTTGACCGCGTTTGAGTTCTTTGATGATGTGGCCATTGATAAGCTGATGGCGCACGGCCAAGTACAAGAGCCGTTTGAATCACGCACCAAGTTTTATACACTACTCGAGTTTGAAGCGCCGTATGAGCCTATCATGGACAAAGCCATGGCAATATTTGAGCATTGTATGGAACAAGGTTGGGTCGTCGATGGGGTGATGAGTCAGAGTCTGGCGCAGGCGGAAGAGCTGTGGAAGCTGCGCGAATATATCTCGGAGACCATCTCAGTATTTACCCCTTATAAAAACGATGTCTCGGTACTGATAAGCTACGTACCTGAGTTTATCGCTGAGATTGATCACATCGTCAGCAGCAACTACCCTGACTTTGAAGTGTGTTGGTTCGGTCATATCGGTGACGGTAACTTGCATCTGAATATCTTAAAGCCAGAAAATATGAGCAAAGATGACTTCTTTGCAGAATGTCAAATCGTTAATAAACACGTATTTGAGACGGTACAAAAATATGGCGGTTCAGTCTCTGCTGAACATGGCGTTGGCATGACCAAAAAGCCTTATCTGCACTATAGCCGCAGCGAAACTGAGATTAATTACTTACGCGAAGTCAAAAAAGTATTTGATCCAAACAACATCATGAACCGTGGGAAGATTTTTGATATGTGATTAGGGTCTGTTGATTGATGGTTTAGCAGGAAGTAAACCATTTTTATGGTATAAAAAAGACGCTAGACTGAAAAGTTTAGCGTCTTTTTTGCTCTTAAGCTGGCAATGCATCACTTGTATAAAAGATTAAAAGCGTAAAAGTAGTTAATCTATAAGATGTTTATGATAAATAAAGCAGTACCAATGCGACCATCAACAATAGACTCAAACAACCTTGGACGATTAAAAACGCTTGGTGCGGCGCCGCGATATGGCGAAACATATTGCCCAAGGCATTGTAAGTAATACCGGCGGCTTTTATATGTGGCGGCGTATCAAAGGTTTTGATAATTTGTAAAAACTGCTCGGTGCGCTCAGAAGTCCAGCCTTGCGGGGTAAACGGTAAAAAAGGAGACAACTGCGCGGCTTGTTTCTTGGTCGCTGGTGACCATAACCAACGCTCCAAAAACAACAAGCGCATGCGCCAATCGACAAAGCTGCGCTGATTGATGACTCGCAATAGCAATACTTCAATATTCTTGTGACGGCTATCCGCAAAAATGCGTTTTTGCAGGTCGAATACCTCAGATTTCTTGCCTTCGATACATTGTAAAAAATGACCATTGCCATAACATAAAGTACCAGTGATACCATGCTGCTCATTATGATCGCGAGCATGACCTTCTACTTCATCGAATATTGAGGCTTTTAGCCGTGCACTGAGGGTAATACTGCTGACATACACCAATTGTATCAGTGCGGAATCTTCTACGGTTTCTAATGTGTCGACCGTGCGCGTTAAGGGCGTCATAAAATAATCCTAAAAAGCCGCCCATAGGCCGCAAAACAAAACAAGAAAAACAAAGACTACGTCCAAGCTCATTCCAGACTCATTCTAAGCTAAGCAGAGATAGCGACTCACAAAAACGTAGCAAATATTTACTACGTGGGACTGTCATTGATCCGCTACCTTGGTATGATGATTATCGAAATCAGCAGTAATAAGCCAAACTGGGACTAGCCAGAAATAATAAGAGATGTGACAGAACTTGGGCACTAGTAGAACAGAGGTAGTTTATTCAAGTACGATTGATACAGCTACTAATGAGGTCAGTATTCTTGAATAGAGACGCTTGCAAACCTACGAAAAACCCTTATCAAAATCTTTGATATGAGATGTGGTCTTTATAACTCATTGTAAATAAAAAGATAAATTATTGTAACGATTATATAAGTCGATTGGAATATTTTTATCGCCTTTGTTACACAAAAGTTTTTAGTTCTACTGATAACTATGGCTATTACCGCGCATACAGCGTTAACTTTACGACATTTATTGACAGCGAAGACAGGAACCTTATGAGTAAAATCGAAAAAATAGACGACTTTCACCTCACGATTGCTGAGATTAAGAAAAAAGATTATCCGCAGTTAAAAGCCTTGATGGATCGCGTATATGTGAACTTGGGCGGTGCATGGTCGAAGACTACTATTCATACTTTGATTGATGCGTTTCCAGAGGGACAGATTGCCCTATTTGACCACGATCAATTGATTGGTATCGTGCTATCGATGCGCGTTGATTATGCCAAGTTCTCTAACCCGCATACCTATGATGACCTGATTGGGCACAAAGAAATCATTAGAGACAATCCAAAAGGCGATGCTATTTATGGCTTGGATGCTCTAATTGACCCTGAATATCGTGGCTACCGTTTGGGTCGTCGTCTTTATGATGCGCGTAAAGAGCTGTGCCGCCAGTTAAACTTCCGAGCCATCTTGGCCGGTGGTCGCATTCCTAATTATCATAACCACAAAGACCTGACCCCTGGCGAATATATCGATGCGGTCGAGTCACGTGAAATCCACGACTCTGCCCTATCTTTCCAATTATCCAACGGTTTTATTGTTAAACGTATTTTGACGGCCTATTTGCCAGATGATGCTCAGTCTAAAGGTTTTGCGACGCTACTTGAATGGGCCAACATTTATTATGAGCCGCAAGACTATAAGCCAAACACCCGTAAATCAGAGGTGCGTATCGGTGGTATTCAGTGGCAAATGCGTGAGGTTGAATCGCCTGAGGAGCTGCTACAACAAGTGGAGTTCTTCGTTGATATTATGGCGGATTACAACTCAGACTTTGCTTGCTTACCAGAGTTTTTTAACGCGCCATTGATGGGTCTGTGTGAATCCACGGATCAAAACGTGGCCATTCGCTTTTTAGCCGGTTATACCGAATGGTTCAAAAACGAAGTCTCGCATCTGGCAGTCAGCTATAACGTCAATGTAATCACCGGCTCTATGCCATTATTGGACGAAGACGATACACTATACAATGTCAGTTATCTCTGCCGCCGCGATGGGACGGTTGAAGAGCAGCGTAAGATTCATATTACCCCGCATGAACGTAGCGCATGGGTCATCGAAGGTGGCGACGAGGTCAAAGTATTCGATACCGATGCGGGTCGTATTGGGATTTTAGTCTGCTATGACATTGAGTTCCCTGAGCTTGCACGCTTGTTGGCGCTTGACGATATGGATATTTTGTTCGTGCCTTTTTGGACAGATACCAAAAACGGCTATTTGCGGGTGCGTCACTGTGCCCAAGCACGAGCCATTGAAAACGAGTGTTATGTGATGATATGCGGCTCAGTGGGTAATTTACCGCAAGTTGAAAGCTTAGACATTCAATACGCACAGTCCTCTATTTTTTCACCCTCTGATTTTGCTTTTCCGCATGATGCGATTATGGCAGAAACGACAGCCAATACCGAAATGGTATTCTTCTCAGATGTGAATTTGGATAAGCTCACTCATGTCCGTAACGAAGGCTCGGTGCATAACTTGCTTGATCGCCGTGATGACTTATTTAGCTTAAAATGGAAGAAAAAAGCCAAAATTCCAGCGAGTAAATTAACCGACGAAGAGCGTCGTGAAAATTCAGGTAGCGTCCTCATCGGTGATCCATTACAAAATCGCGCGCAAAAGCCTTAGGCGATTCGTATAAAAAAACCCTCTAACAAAATACTTTAATAAACGGCTGACTATTCAGCCGTTTATTTTTATCTATCGCTGGTTCAAGATAATTTAGATGTAAGGAAGGCGAATGAAAGTACTATATAGTCAAGGAATTTTAGAATCGCTACAAGGCGACCGACCGCAGATAGTACATTGAGTACCTCTAGGGCGGGTAACACCGTAGCGGTTTAAAAGTGCTCTGACTATATATAGTAGACTGAGCGAGCCTGACAGCGTATCTAATTTATAGGGGATTGACTATGCCAAAGCAAAAAAAGCAGACACTATGACGACTGATAGCCAAAAGATAATTGAGACACCTAAAAAGACGTCGAAGCAAAGAACGTTGTCGATAGTTAAGACCATACTGTTATATGGCTTGATATTTGCGGTGATTTATAGCGCAGTCAATTGGTGGCGACAACCGGTCATGCCAGCCAATCCGCAACTGCAATTGACCGACTATCAAGGTCAAAGCATTGACTTAGCAGCGCTGAGTGAGGATAAACCGGCCCTGATATACTTTTGGGGGACTTGGTGCCCGATTTGTCGTGTGACCTCACCGACGATAGACAAGCTTGCAGCGGCAAATAATTATCCAGTGGTTACCATTGCGATTAAGTCTGGCTCAGATCAAGAGCTGCACCGCTACCTTAATGAAAATAGTTACCGCTTTACCACGGTCAACGATCAAGCAGGTGAGATATTTGCCGATTGGCAAGGACAAGTCACGCCTTCTTATGTGGTTCTAAAAGATGGCGAGATGACGCAAGGGCTGACCGGTATTCAACCACTCTGGTCGCTTAGATTGCGCTTGTGGTTGTCAGAAGTTTTTTAGCGCTTAGCCAGTTAGGTATAATCTAATAAATAGACAATCAAACTTGCCAGACCTATGCTTTAATGGACAAAGTATTTATGCTGACATCAATGATTGGTTTTAGTTAAAAACAGGACGATACTGGTCAGCTCTTTTTACCCTACCCATTTTGTCATATAATAGCTGCCGTTATCATATTCACTTTTCTAATTATTCTGTTAAAAATATTTTTTGTTGCAATCGTCTCATTAGCATTTATGATGGACGTAACTATTTATAAGCAACACGTTATAAGCTATATCTTTTAAGCAACACGTTATAAGCAACGTTTTCTAAGCAAAAGGCTAGCATCGATTATCAAATATTTGACCCCATATTATATTTAACCTTAAGCCTGAATTTCAAACGCAACCTCTAACCCTCATTTTAAAAGACACCTTCTATGACTGATAAAAGCACTGATACACCAAGCCAAGATTATAAAGACACGCTAAACCTTGCCGACACGCCTTTTGCGATGCGTGCAAACCTTGCCAAACGCGAGCCAGATTGGCTGGCTGCATGGGAAGCGGATGATGTGTACGGCAAAATTCGTCAGGCGCGTACAGGTGCGACCAAATACATTTTGCATGATGGCCCTCCATACGCCAACGGTCAGATTCACTTAGGTCATGCGGTCAATAAAGTGCTCAAAGACATTATCGTAAAGTCAAAAACCTTATCGGGCTTTGACGCGCCTTATGTGCCAGGTTGGGACTGTCATGGTCTGCCTATCGAGCAAAAGGTCGAAGCCAAGGTCGGCAAAGTCGGTCAAAAAGTCTCTGCGACTGAATTCCGTGGTCTGTGCCGCGAATATGCAAGCACGCAGATTGAGCTACAGAAGGCAGACTTTAAACGTCTGGGTGTGTTTGGTGATTGGGACAATCCTTATCTGACGATGAACTTCCATCAAGAAGCCAACATCGTGCGCGCTCTTGCCAAAATTTATGACAACGGTCATGTGACTCGCGGTATGAAGCCGGTCAATTGGTGCTTGGACTGTAGCTCTGCGCTGGCTGAGGCCGAAGTTGAATATCAGGACAAAGTCTCAGATGCTATCTACGTTAGCTTTGATGTGCTCGATACCGAAAAAGTTGCCGCATTGAGCGAAATCGATGGTAATATCGCAGCCGTTATTTGGACGACGACGCCTTGGACGCTACCTGCCAACCAAGCCATCGCCGTACATCCCGAGCATGACTATAGTGTGGTGGCGACCGAAAAAGGCAACTTCCTACTAGCGACTGATTTGGTTGAAAGCGCACTGACTGCGTTTAAGCTCAGCAATGAAGGCGTATTAGCGACTGTATCCGGACGCGAGCTGGAAGGTCTACGCGCCCAGCATCCATTGATTGAAGATCGTCAAGTGCCATTAATTTTAGGCGATCACGTGACTACAGATAGCGGTACGGGCCTCGTCCATACCGCACCGGGTCACGGTCTTGACGATTATATCGTTGGTCTCAAATATGACTTGCCAGTTGAAAACCCAGTGAGCGGTACAGGCGTCTATTTAGACAGTGCAGCGGTATTTGCGGGCGAGCATATCTACAAAGCCAATCCAAAAATCATCGCCGCCCTACATGAAAACGGTCATCTCGTTAGCCATACCAAGATTGAGCACAGCTATCCGCATTGCTGGCGTCATAAATCGCCAATTATCTTCCGTGCCACGCCGCAGTGGTTTATCAATATGGAGAAAGAAGGCTTACGTGAGCGTGCACTTGCAGATATCCCAGCCGTCAACTGGACGCCAGCATGGGGTCAAAACCGTATTGAATCGATGATGACAGGTCGCCCAGATTGGTGTATCTCACGCCAGCGTACATGGGGCGTGCCGATTGCCTTTTTCACTCATAAAGAAACGGGCGAGCTGCATCCAAATACGCTTGAGCTGATGGAAGTCGCCGCAAAAAATATCGATGCTGGCGGCGTTGAAGCTTGGTTTGATGCCAGCTGTGAAGATTACTTAGGTACAGAAGCGGCTGATTATGATAAATCTACCGACACCTTAGACGTTTGGTTTGACTCGGGTACGACGCATTTTGCCGTCCTTGAGCAACGCGATGAATTGACCAATCCCGCTGATCTATACTTAGAAGGCTCTGACCAGCATCGTGGTTGGTTCCAGACGTCACTGCTTACCTCTGAAGCGATGTACGAGCGCCCACCGTTCAAGCAAGTATTGACCCATGGTTTTGTGGTCGATGAAAACGGCCGCAAGATGAGTAAGTCGCTTGGCAATATCATCACGCCGCAAGAAGAGATCAATAAAACAGGCGCAGACATGCTGCGTTTGTGGATTGCGTCGAGCGATTATCGTTATGAGATGAGCGCGGGCAAAACAGTATTCAAAGGTGCGATCGATATGTATCGCCGCATCCGTAATACTCTGCGCTTCTTGCTTGCCAATACTGATGACTTTGATCCAGCGACCAACAGCGTTGATATTAATGAGCTGGTCAGCCTTGATAAGTTCATCATTGAGCGTACGCAAACCGTGCAAGCACAAATCATCGACGCTTATGATGCGATGGACTTCCACCAAGTTACTCAACATATTGCCGCGTTTTGCTCACAAGACTTGGGCAGCTTTTACTTAGATATCATCAAAGACCGTCAGTACACCACCCAAACTGATGGACAGCCACGTCGTTCTGCGCAAACGGCTATTTATCATATTGCCCAAGCATTGATTCGCTGGATTACGCCGATTTTGTCATTTACCGCCCAAGAAGCGTGGGAAGTATTGCAAGGTAAAAACGGCAACGAAGCAGGCTATGTGTTTACTGAAGAATGGTATACCTTTCCAAAGTTTGAGCTAAGCGCTATCAGTAACGATGACTGGCAACGTATTATGCAAGCAAAAGATATGGTGAATAAGCATATCGAAACGGCGCGCGGCGAAAAAATCATCAACGCTAACTTATCTGCTGACGTTGACTTATACGCCGATGGGGCGATGTATGAAAGCTTAGCTAAGCTCAGTGAAGAGCTGCGTTTTGTCTTGATTACCAGCAATGCGACTTTGAAGCCAATGAGTGATGCACCTGCTGCTAGTCAGAATGACGCAGCAGAGCAAGCCGAAAGCAACACCAAAGAAGCGGCAGACTTAGTGGTCAATATTAGTGCTGCGACTGGCACTAAATGTGTACGCTGCTGGCATATCCGTAATGACATCGGTACCGATAGCGCACACCCTGAACTATGTGCCCGCTGCGTCACTAATGTCGCAGGCAATGGCGAGGTGCGCCACTATGCCTAATTCATCAAAAAACAATCTGCCACCTACTGACGTCGATAATTCGCCTAAACCTGCGCATGCAACAATAGGGAACTCAACGACGCCGAGAAGTCGCTTGACCAAAACGCCAAAAATGATTGCTAATGGCAGTCGTGCTTTTGTATGGTATTTGCTGTCGCTGGTCGTACTTATCATCGATCAAGGCACGAAGTGGCTAGCTGAAACCAACCTGACTTTCCATGAGCCAGTACCCGTGATTGAGCCATTCCTCAATTGGACGTTGGCTTATAACTACGGTGCGGCTTTTAGCTTTTTGGCGGATGCTGGCGGTTGGCAAAAGTGGTTTTTTTCCGGATTGGCATTATTAATGTCGCTATTCTTAATTGGCTATTTGGTCAAAGCGCCACGAAAAGCCAAGCTGCTTTCTGTCGGACTGGCCTTAGTATTGGGCGGTGCGCTGGGCAATTTAATCGATCGCTTGCTACATGGTCACGTGATTGACTTTATCCATGTGCATTATGCCAACGTTTGGAACTATCCTATCTTTAATGTTGCCGATATGGGTATTTGTATCGGCGTGGTGCTGATTGTGATTGACATGCTCTTTTTGGAAAAAAAGCGTGAGGTTTAACGATTATAATCGTAGCTAGTTTTTAGATTCAAAAGGTGGGTTTGCGAATACGTAACCCATCTTTTCTTTTGCCTGTTATTTTTGATAAGTTACTGTGTTGGAGCTGATCCTGCTATACGCTATTATCTTACCTAAGAAAGGCTATTCGACTAAAGCGCTGCTGGGATTGCTGACCGGCGACACTTCCAGCAGCTGAGTCTCATCAGCCTTTCTTAGATAAGGATAACCGCTACTATCAGGGCTAGCGGTGAGATTATGATTTTTTAGGTATGTGTTGTGGTTATGTTTTACGAATTTATCATTACGAATGGTTGTTTGTAAGCTACAACTTAGCTATATTTATATCATTATTCCTTATCGGGGCACTGGGTGCACCCTACAAAAACTGCACTGGAAGTTAAACGTAAATCAGGAGAAGAGGTTTTCCATCTTGAAGGAAAATCTCTTTTATACCAAAGAATCAAGCAACTCTTTTAAAAAGTTCAAACCACCGCCCGCCAATATAAACAACAACCCTGCCATATTAATCACGACGGTCAAATAATACGCCACTCGAAACTCAGGCTTTTGTGACTTGTGGCGCAGATACGTCTGCGCGACCATCGCCCCAACCCAACCACCTAGCGCACTTAACAGATGCAAGGTCGACTCAGGCGTACGCCAAGCGCCACTTTGCGCAGCCGCTTTGTCCTTGGCATACATACCATAGGTAATAACCCCTAATGCCGCATACCAACCAACGACCAGCCAGCTTAACTTATCAGTGACGGCCAGTAAGATTAAAACCCCATAAAATCCAACGCCGAGAAACAGCCGTTTCTTTTGTCCAGCTTCAAACTCCGCTTGATGACTACGTTTTGCATTACGCTGACGGATTTGGCTGTTTTTTTGTGCTATTTTCTGTTGGACAAAGCTTAGCTCTTGCACATCTTTTGCCTGCATCCGCCCTTGGTTATCTTGCCCAAGCGTAAAGACGACTTGCTCACCCACTTCAGGGCGACGGCGCGCTTTGAACTCATTGATATGAAAGAATACTGAATCGCCCTGCTCAGTGTCGATAAAGCCAAAGCCTTTATCATCTTGCCACTTCTTGATGTGGCCTTGTTGCTTATTTGCCATGGTTGCTCTCACCCTCATTTAGACATGCCAAATATAGTACACTATTTGCGTTACACTATTTACGCTTACAACCTTTCCCAGATGGCTTATCATTTCTTATACTTATCATTTTTTATATTAATTTTTGACCTGACTTCCCAATCCCGCAACAGATGGCTTTTGACTATGAATGACTCGCAATTTATCAATCCCAATGAAGACACCCGCATCACTTTTGGCAGTCTTGTAAAGCTGCATTTTGAAGTTTCCCTAGAGAATGGTACAGTGATTGACTCAACGTTTAGCCGCGATGCGCCAGTGACGCTAACCATTGGCGACGAGAGCTTATTGCACGGTTTTGAGCAAGTGTTAATGAACCTGCGTGCAGGTGATACACGCTCTGCCCACCTCGATCCAGAGCAAGCGTTTGGTGATTGGAACCCTGACAACATTCAACATTTTAGCCGGACCCAGTTCGCGCTAGTCGCTGACAATCCTGAAATCGGCATGATGGTAGAGTTTGAGGACAAAGGTAAAAACACCTTACCTGGCACCATTAGCGCCATCAGTGACGATGAGATAGAAGTAGATTTCAATCATCCTTTAGCCGGTCAATCCGTATTATTTAAAGTAAAAGTATTCAAAGTAACACCGCCGGGCGTCACTGGTATCAAGCTAATGTAGTATAAAAATTGCTTTAGAGTAAAAACCTTATTTAGAATAAAAACAAGGATAAACAGATGCAATATCAAAAACTGCCACAAATTAATGAAGACGTTTCCAAAATCTGCTTAGGCACTATGACGTGGGGACAGCAGAATGATGAGACCCAAGCGCATGAGCAAATGGACATGGCGCTAAGCGAAGGGGTCAACTTTTGGGATACGGCTGAAATGTACCCCTCACCGCCGGATAAAGACAAGCAAGGCGATACTGAGCGCTTTATGGGCACCTGGTTTAACAAAACCAAACAGCGTAATAAAGTCGTGCTAGCCAGCAAAATATCACCGATGGATTTTTTACGCGACGGGCAAACACGTTATACCGCAAAAGACATCAGTAGCGCCATTGATGGTAATCTTGAACGCCTCCAAACCGATTATATCGATATTTATCAGCTACATTGGCCTGAACGCCAAGCGAACTTCTTTGGTCAGCGCGGTTATACTGAAGAGATGGCAGCGCAATCATTGGAGGGTTTGACGCCATTTTTAGAGACCATTCAAGCATTAAATGACGAGATCAAAAAAGGTCGTATTCGTGCTTATGGGCTATCGAATGATACGGCTTGGGGTCTGATGCGTTATCTGTGGGAAGCGGATAAAAACGGTTTAATCGCGCCTATCACCGTGCAAAACCCTTATAGCCTGCTGAACCGCTTATATGAAGTCAATATGGCAGAGATTGCGCATCGTGAGAATGTTGGTCTGCTTGCTTATTCACCGCTTGGCTTTGGTGTACTATCTGGCAAATATCTCGATGGTAAACGCCCTGAAGGTGCACGTCTCACTATGTATGATCGGTTTGCCCGCTATGTGAACGAGCAAGCAAAATCAGCCACCGTACAGTATGCCAAGATTGCCTCTGATGCTGGTTTGGATATGGCGCAAATGTCGCTAGCTTTTGTCAATTCACGCCCATTTGTGACCAGTAATATTATTGGGGCGACCAGTACTGAGCAATTAAAATCGAATATTGACAGCATCGATTTGACCTTAAGCTCAGACGTACTAGACGCGATTGAAGCGGTACATACCCAGCAACCCAATCCGTCACCTTAGTTTATTATCTTGACCTATTAATTTGATAGTTAAGTTAATTCAATGCGAACGTTGGTCTGATACAAATCATACTGTCATAAATTGCGACTAAGGTATTTATAAGTTAGCGTATTTACATCAAAAGCAAAAGGCGCAAATCGCTAGCATTATCACTGCGATTTGCGCCTTTTTTATGGCTGATTTTCTAATTTCACAAGCGATGCTTTAGATGCTTATACTTTAGAAAATTATGCCTTAGGGTCGGTGGTTAACACCCGTGTGTGTAGCTCAGCCAAGCCTTCTTGCATACGTTTTTGTAGCAAGTCAGTTACTGAGCTCTTATTTAGACCCTTCGGATCTATTGGTTCTAGCGGCAATACATAAGCGGTCACATCCTTAGTATCAAGCACTTTTTTTAGGCTCTCTGTCATCGTCAGCTTGCCATAATACGGCAGTGCTTCGCTGAGCGTACCGTCCTTATTGACATAAGCGATAACAATGGGGCGGACCGGTACATCTGCATCTATCGCTGCTTGTAACAAGGTACCATGAATGCGCTTGATTTTCTTGCCATCTGTGGTGGTCGCTTCTGGGAAGAATACCACCGAAAACCCTTTCGCCAAAAAGCTGGCTATCTGCGCTGCCACCGAGCCTGCATCGCCGGAACCGCGCTGAATAAACACCGTGCCTGCCGCATGAGCCAACTTGCCAAATACTGGCCACTCACCGATTTCTGCTTTAGATAAGAAAAAAGCCGGACTCACCGTGCCCACAACCGGAATATCCATCCATGACACATGATTGGATACCCATAGACCATGATGCTGTTGTACTGGCTCGACTTCGACGACCTTTACCCCAAATGAGCCGGCCATCTTGCGACAAAACGCTTGAATATAGCGTGGCAGCTTTTCGCGTGGTGGCTGTTTAAAGGCACCAATCCGCTGAGCGGCGCGTAGCCCTCCAGCGATCGTCGTGGTCATACCGGCAATCTGTTTGCCGCGACCCAATTGTTTTCTGAGTGAAAAGCCTGACTTAGCTTGGCTCATCTTCGTCCCTCATAATTGAATGTCTAGTTTTTGGATAGTGAAAAAACGAGCTAAGTATAACAAAATTCTGATGCTCAGTGATAGTTTGTTCACTCAGTGTTGTGAGCTGCTACTCCATATGTTCGTTTATATACTGGGTATTAAGAACTTTGAAAATTTGCAACGATAATGGCTGTAACATAAAGTCATCGCAAATTATGCGAATACCCTTTAATATCAAGTGATAAGACCACATATAGAGGGTCATATGAACGTTATATCAAAGCTAGCTGAATGGATAATAGCGATTTATTTACTTTATTAATAGGTGATACTCTTTGGATTATTTTGACAAACATAAAGGTGGCGAACGCGCCATTATCGTACATTTAGACATCCGCCAAATTCAAGATCCTGACGATCTTAACGAGTTTGAGCTACTGGCAGATTCAGCAGGGGCTGATCGCTTGGCGTTGGTTACTGGCTCACGCCAAAGACCCGATGCCAAATTCTTCGTTGGTAGTGGTAAAGCGGAAGAAATCGCTGAACTGGTTCGTGAGCATGACGCTGATATCGTTTTGTTCAATCACAGTTTATCGCCGTCACAAGAGCGTAACCTTGAATCGGTGGTGCAATGCCGTGTACTCGATCGTACCGGTTTGATTTTAGATATCTTTGCCCAGCGTGCGCGTACTTATGAAGGTAAGCTACAAGTAGAGCTGGCGCAGTTGAACCATTTGTCGACACGTTTGGTCCGTGGTTGGACGCATTTGGAACGCCAAAAAGGGGGTATCGGCTTGCGTGGACCGGGTGAAACTCAGCTTGAAACGGATCGTCGCTTATTGCAAACACGGGTAAACCAGCTCAAAACCAAACTGGAAAAAGTTCGCCAAACCCGTGCCCAAGGTCGAGCCCGTCGGCAGAAATCTGACGTACCGACTATCTCACTCGTCGGTTATACCAACGCGGGAAAATCTACCTTATTTAACCGCTTGGTCGATGAAAACATCTATGCGGCGGATAAACTGTTTGCCACGCTTGATCCTACTCTACGCCGCTTAGACTGGCAGGGTGTTGGTCGTGTGGTTTTGGTGGATACCGTAGGTTTTGTCCGTCACCTACCGCATGAGTTGGTTGAATCTTTTCATGCCACATTGGAAGAGACGCTAGAAGCCGATTTACTGCTACATGTCATCGACTCATCAAGTGAAGATATGCATGAGCAAATCCAAGCGGTGAAAGACGTATTGGCAGAGATTGATAATGATGTGCCCGTGCTCAACGTCTACAACAAGATTGACCTGACAGATGAGCCTGCCCATATCGGTTACGCTAGCGAAGGTCAGCCCAATCGCGTCTATGTGTCATCTAGACAAAATCTAGGAATGGAGGAGCTGTCACTTGCGGTTCAGCAGCTGCTTACCGGTACCTTGACGACCTTTGATTTGACGCTGCCTTATACGGCTGGTCAATTTAAAAACACCTTGTATGAGCTGGGCGTTATCTTAGAAGAAAGCTACGATGATAATGGTCATGAGTGCCTAACGATTCGTCTGCCTAGCGAACGCCTAAAACAGCTGCTGGGTCAGGCCGACTTGAATCCTTTAGAGGTATTGCCATTAGCGCAAGCCACGCTACTGATGCCCATACTGGAAGAGTTCGAGCAGCCTGATGAAGAGGATGAACCGTCTATGACAGCAGCCGAAGAACAAGCGTTTGACGAATTTAATGCCCTCAACGCTGAGACATTAGATTCAGAGCAGTCTAAAGCGCTAGAAACGAAAATTCCAGATTCACAGACTTAAATAGCTGCCTAATACAATGATGGGCTTATTAATACAATTAGTTGATTGGTATATTATGATGGATGGTATATTATGATGGATGGTTTAGTATAATCGATTGCCCATCATAAATTATTAAATGATAAATGATAAATGGACGCTATCAACGATATCGTCCATTTTTTTGACTTTTTTATGTCAGTGGTTTTTTAATAAAATCTAGCAGATCAATAACACGCCCTAGCAGCCCATAGGCTTTATTAGTTGGACCACTCTCTATATAATCGAGCTTTATATAATCAACCAATCTTGCAGCCTAAAACTCGCGACACAAAATACTGAGTGCTCAAGACTACTATCAATGTTAGCAAAAATATTCTTTTCTGCCATGCTCGTGGCTCTATGCCGACTCGCGCTTATAAATACACTCCCTCTGAATTGGCCAAAACTGCTTATGAAGTCCACTCATTCCTCGCGTATGCCCCTATGGATGTCCGTCATCCTAACGTTGGTCATGGTCATCTTTGTCCGCGAATCTGCCGTTATTATCTGTCAGTGGGCAGGTATCGAAAAAGCGGCCAATATCGTTGGCCTAGTCGCCATGTTCCTTATTTTGATGGTATGGCGATTACTCAAAGGTCTGCCCAGTTGGCTCACCCAAGCCAGCAACACTTTATTGGTCGATAGTGGCTTTGCTTTTTTGCCCGTATCAGCTGGAGCAGGCTTGCTACTATTTGCCTTAGGGGATGAGTTTTGGGGTGTGATGCTGACTATGTTGATCAGTACGCTCATTCCGCTATGGGGACTTGCTATCCTTGCCAATCACTGGCTAAGCAATAGCGCAAATACCAATACTACTCATAAGCAAGAACAGCAGCCTTGAGCTGTGTGACCAAGGAGATGTAATGACTTTTGATAGTGTATTGATGGCGACCCTTGCAGCAATATTATTAACCTTGGCAGCGCACGTCATTGCCCGCGTACTGGCACGTAAGCTATCGTGGCTACCGATGGTGATTACCGCTTTGGGGCTTGTCCTTTTATTCTTATTCATCCTGCAATGGGATTACAATAATTATTATAGCGTTGCCAAGCCCGTATTTGACCATCTATTAGGGTATGTAACGGTACTGTTAGCCGTGCCATTAGCGGCGATGAATTTTAAAGGCTTACCAGTCAAGAAGCTGACCTTAATTGTAGCCATGGCCAGCGTTATTGGTGCGTTACTACCCATGTCATTGGCGTACCTGTTTTCCTTAAGTCATGACACTATATTGGCGTTTGCCACCCGTTCAGTCACTACACCCATTGGTTTGAGCGTCGCCGATTTGATTAAAGCGCCACTGGCCATGGCTAACTTGATTATTATTGTCTCAGGTCTAATCGGTGGTACTCTAGCGCGCTTTTTGTTTCGCAGTATCGATGATGATCGTGCTAAAGGTTTGGCACTTGGCTTGGCTGCTCATGCTTTCGGCACGGTAGAAGCTTGGCAAATTAGCCACACTGCCGGTCGTTATGCAGCCTTTGGTTTGGCAGTTAATGGTTTGGTCACTGCCGTGTGGGTACCTATTTTTATCAGTGCCTTTTCCGTTTAAGAGCGTTTAGAAAACCCATCACTATTGTGGCCAATTTTTCGTCTTTACTGATCATTTACCGTCGCAGTCCGTCTATTGAGGCGTTTGTATCAACTTAAAAACACTGAAGCAAGTATGCAATCGATGCGCTTAAAACCCTTAGTGTGTTGATTTTTTTACAAATTAAAGGCGGCTTTTGTGCTTTGTTCTGCTAATCCTATGCGCTAAAAAGTTATTATATGTTATAGTAAGCAACTATTATTTTTTGTATCTATCGCAAGTGGTTTCTTGTTAAGCGTGGTTATTGCTAGGTGGCTATCTTCTTTATAGCTATAAAATCCTGCAAACACGGTAACCGCTTTAACGCGCAACATGACGCGCCTATAGGCAAAACAATTTGCTATTATTCGATAAAAAGTGATATCTCTATGATAAATATCTCCCCTTTGATTACCCGCTGTTTGTCTCCGCTTTTACTCAGCACCATTGCTAGTACACTTACCTTCTCCACGCTTTCGATGACTGCTCACGCAGGCAATATGTATATCTATAAAGACAAAGGCGGACAAGTACTGCTCACCAATGTCAATCCTAGTGGCAACTTTGATAAATTTACCAAAAAAGTGAAAGTGACTTACTACAAAGACTCTAAGATGTATGATGGCAGTAATAGCAGCGGTAGTGATTATGGTAACAGCACAGCAAGTAGTAGCGGTAGCCGCAACGCTTATGACAGTTATATTCGCGCCTCTGCCGAGCGTAATGGTGTAGATCCTGCCCTCATGAAAGCCATGATGCATACCGAATCCGCATTCAATCCCAACGCGCGCTCGCCTGTGGGTGCTCAAGGCCTAATGCAGCTAATGCCAGCCACTGCCCGCCGCTTCAAAGTGAGCAATCCTTGGAATCCTGCCGACAATATCGAAGGGTCTGCTAAATATATCGCTTGGTTGATGCGCCGCTTTAATAATAACGTCGAACATGCGGTGGCCGGTTATAATGCGGGTGAAGGTAACGTCGATAAATATGGTGGCATCCCGCCGTTTAAAGAAACCCGCAACTATGTCAAAAGCGTCATGAGCCGCTATCACAGCTTATATAAAAATGACTCAGGTCTGTCTGGTAGTAGCATGAGCGCCAGCAACAGCAATACCACTGCTAGTAATGGCATGCAAAAAGTCAGTTATGGCACTAGCAGCAATACCAATAGCGCCAGTTATGCCAATTCAGCGTATGCGGCCTTACGTTAATATAGTGACATAATGATCAGCGAAAAGTAATATCAATACATCACGCACTGCTGATATCAATTTTTCTTGCTTGCTGTGCCTGCGCAGACAGAGGCTGCAAAAAATTGATATCAGCAATACTGTCGCGTTTTTAGGATGTTTTGACTATAACTGTTAATGATATAACTAAATCAGCAGACACAAAAAAGCCCGTTATTAAATAACGGGCTTTTTTGTGCTTGATTGCTTCTTATGTCAAACAATCTATAAGTACTGAGCAAAAACAAACTCAGCACTTACTGCATTTTAAAACTTACTTATTAGCTAGTGCTTGAGTTGCAGCAACTTCAGCAGCGAAATCTTCTTGCTTCTTCTCAATGCCTTCACCAACTTCTAGACGTTTAAAGCCAAGTACTTTTACGCCTTCAGCTTTCAATACGTCACCAACTTTTTTCTCGTTGTCCATGACGTATGGCTGACGCAATAACGTTACTTCGTCTAGGTACTTACGTAGGCCACCTTCGATCATTTTTTCAACGATGTTGTCAGGTTTGCCAGATTCTTTGGCTTTGGCTTCGATGATGTCTTTTTCGCGCGCTAGTACATCAGCAGCGACGTTTTCGTCATCGACGGCAACTGGGTTAAACGCAGCGATATGCATGGCAAGGTTTTTGCCAGTGTCTGCGCTGCCGCCTTCATAAGATACCACTACACCGATACGCAGGCCATGACGGTATGCAGCGATGTTAGCGCCTTCAAGTACTTCAACACGGCGAATCTGGATATTTTCACCGATTTTTTGTACCAATGATACACGTGCTTCTTCAACGGTTTGACCATCGCCATATGGTAATTCAGCGATAGCAGCAACGTCAGTCACGTTGTTCTCTAGAGCAATGCTAGCCACTTTTTCTGCAAATGCATTGAAGCTGTCATCTTTTGCAACGAAATCAGTCTGGCAGTTAACTTCTAACAAGAATGCTTTGTTTTCGCCTTGAGCGATGATGATAGCGCCGTCAGCTGCAATGTTACCCGCTTTTTTAGCGGCTTTGGCTTGACCAGACTTACGTAGGTTATCAATGGCAGTTTCGACATCACCGTTTGATTCTTCCAACGCTTTTTTACATTCCATCATGCCAAGACCAGTACGGTCGCGCAATTCTTTTACCATTTTGGCAGATACTTTTACTTCTGACATAAGAGTTACCTTTTATTATGTATGTGAGTATTGTTATGTATGTGAGTGCTTAACTTCTATTCAATATTTTTATACTGTTTATAAATATTGTTTACAGATACTGTATTTTATAAGTACTGTTTATCAATACTATATTGCTCTTGTGGTGATGAAAGTGCACATCGTTGATCGTGACAACTGAAGTCATTGTGATAGCAGACACTGAGTATCACGAGTCCAACTATAAGCGATAATACTCACCTAATAACGAGCAATTCATCAACAACAAGGCATGACGAGTAGAACTACATCATGCCTATTGTGAGCTTATACGCTGTTAATATCTTTATATGGATGCTGACAGAGTCACTATCAAGATATCCTTACAAAGGTAAACCTTTTGGGTCAGCTATTTATTCTGCTGGAGTGGCTGCTTCTTCGGTAGCCGCTTCAGCTGGTGCTGCTTCAGTAGCTGCTTGCTCTACAGGTTGCTCTTGATCAGCTTTGCCGCCTGCTTGAGTCTGTGCGTATTCTTTACCAGCAATAATCGCATCAGCCATAGAGGTTACATACAAAGTCACGGCACGGATAGCATCATCGTTTGCTGGAATGATGTAATCAACGTTATCAGGGTTAGAGTTGGTATCAACGATACCGATAACTGGGATACCTAGATTCTTGGCTTCTTTGATAGCGATCGCTTCATGATCCACGTCTACAACGAAGATTGCGTCAGGTAGGCCGCCCATGTCTTTGATACCGCCTAATGAACGCTCAAGTTTCTCCATATCGCGAGTACGCTCTAATGCTTCACGCTTAGTAAGCTTAGCGAAAGTACCGTCTTCTGCTTGTTTTTCTAGCTCTTTTAGACGGTTGATTGACTGGCGAAGGGTTTTCCAGTTGGTAAGCATACCACCTAACCAGCGATGGTCAACGTATGGCATACCAGCGCGGGCAGCTTGTTCACGGATGATACCGCTAGCAGCGCGTTTAGTACCAACGAACAATACTTTATTTTTCTTAGCAGCTAAGCCGTTTACGTAAGTCAATGCTTCGTTAAACGCTTTTACCGTGTGCTCTAAGTTGATGATGTGAATCTTGTTACGGGCACCAAAGATATATGGTCCCATTTTTGGATTCCAAAAACGTGTTTGGTGACCAAAGTGAGCGCCGGCTTGTAGTAGGTCGCGCATTTCGATTTTGGTTGGATTCTTTGTAGCCATGTGAAATTCCTATTGGTTGGGTTATGCCTCCACATCACAAAAACTGCCTATCTAGCGACACGCATTTGCTAATGATTAGTGCTGATAAATATCGCACTAACTTTTTGCAAATTAATCAAGTCGCCAAACACCCAGCAATTTTTTGCCATGATGTGTGTGTCATTGGTTGATGGGTTGGTTTAAAAAATGAGCTATAATTTGAACGTATAGAATACTATATGATTAAAAATAACTGGGCTGTATTTTATCATAAAAGTCAGAGTAATTCCCACTATTATTACATGATGGTATTGCCTAACTACTCCGCATCATCAAGATTTAAATTACGGTCTATCTGCCAAATTAAATAAGTACCCAGACTCATAAGCGAAAACATCGCAATACCGATTTTCAATACTGGATTGACTGGGAATAAGTTTAATAATAGGCCACCAAAAATACCCACTGAAAACATCAATGACCCTTGCATCGCACTGGCCATACCGGCACGACGCTTTTGAAAGGCAAGCGCAATAGCAGACGCGTTTGGCTGAGTCAAACCAAGACCAGCAATACAAAAGAAAATACAGGCCAATACCAAAGGCAGCCACGCATCGGTACCAAAGACAATCCCTATCACAAACAATACGCCGGCAGAGATAACCTGCATCATGGCACCAAAACGCAAAATACTTAGGATACGGAAGCGATTGGTCAGCCATTGGTTTAGCTGGGTTAAAGCGACAAAACCGGCTGCATTCATACCGAATAACCAGCCGAAATGGGTTGCTGACACTCCATAAGTATCCATGATTAGCTCAGAGGCCGAGCTGATATAGACAAACATCGCACCCATCAACAACCCTCCACCAATCGCTGGATAGTTAAAGGTTGGATCTTTTAATAAATCCCAATACTGACTAAGCACCTCTTTTGCAGGACGCACATTACGATTTTCTTCGGTCAATGTCTCAAAAAAGAAAAACTTAGTAAGCAATAAATTTAGGGCACCAAAAGCGGCCAAAAACCAGAAAATGGAATGCCAATCAAAAAACTGCAAAAACAGTGCACCAAGCGACGGCGCTAATATGGGTGCTAAGCCCATGACCAAAATCATAATCGAAAAAGCTTTTGCGGTTTGCTTGGCGGTTAGGCGATCTCGAATAGCAGCGCGAGTCACTACTGCCCCCACACAAGCGCCCAATGCCTGCATCGTTCGCCCTACAAATAATACATATTCATTGTCAGTGGTCGCACAAAGAATGGACGCAATCACATACAGTGTCATACCTATATATAAAGGCTTAACACGGCCGACACGGTCACTAAAAGGGCCATAAAATAACTGCCCGAATACCAAACCCAAAAAATACGCTGGTACAGAGTTGGCCATAAATGCCGTAGATACGCCAAAATCATCTGCCATTGACGGTAACGCAGGCAGATACATATCAATGGATAATGGTCCTACCGCAACCATTAACCCCAGCATCATAATCCATGCAACAGGCAGATCAGCAGAACGTACTCGTTCGGCAGCGATAGGTTTATTTGGGAGAGAGGATTTTGGGGCAGACATATTTACACCGTTTATATAGTGATGATTACTTAAGCGCTTGTAAGATGCATAGAATAGATATTTTTAACGACAATAGTGCATCTCTACCTAAATCTGTGCAAGCAAACAGTGTTATATCGTGCTGTCCGCTCGTATTTCAATAGTCATAGGGAACTAATGAAACAAGCCTTAACAACTAAAAACAATCAACGTAATTTATCAAAATATGTTTGGTATATTTTTGATCCCAATGCGGCTATAAAAGTGATTAAAATTAAAGGTTTTGAGAGCAGGATCGTTCTAAATAAACCCTTTGACCTCTAGCTTAGATTTACTTTTTTGAATTATTAATTTCGTCAAATTCTTCTTGAGTCATTATCTGTCTATGATCTTTAAAAAAATTAATAACGCGCTCATTATTATCAACAAACCCTTGGATAATCTCCGGATGCTTTAATATATTACCATCAACGGCTATTACATCTTTAAACGCCTGCGCAAACTGTGTATCGTAGCCGCTCAGATTAAATCTTTGGTTATAAGCATCATTCATTATTCTAACCTTGTACTGTAGTAAAAAATCCTTATCCAATATGGTATACAGATCATAATAATTATGAAAAGGACCAAGTTTTTCATTAGGATACTTAGCAAATATCAGTTGTAATGGACTGGTCTGATTTGACATACCATCTATCACTAGCATTTCTTGACTAGAATCAGCATAAAATCGCTCGATGTTTGACGTTTTTTCTAGTAGCGACTCTGGAGGAAAAGTATAGTAAAAATATTCCTTACCAGTGACAATTTTGCCATTAAGGTCATACAAGGGATCTACTTCTACTCTAAACACCTTCCCTAAGTCCTCAGAGGGACAATGAAACTCACCGGATAAGTTTCCTGATAAAGTCTCAGCTTGAAAGTTTAATACCAAGCTTTTCGTTGAGAACTCATCCAAATCGTCAGCATCATTATGGTTACATCTAGGAAAAGTAGTGACATACACTTTGTCTGATATTTCTGCGGGTATATAAGCGGTAACTGGCTCATTTGGATCTTCTGGCTCGGTACATCCGATTACTAAGATTCCTATAGTATTCAAAACAAAAATGCCTATGAACCTTAGCATCGTCATAATCATCCTAGTTCGTACAGTTAAGTCTTATTAAGTTCTGAATGGAGCGTACTTCTAGCACCAAAAGAATGTTAGCGGAACTGACGTTTGCTAAATACGGTACTGGCTTGCTTGGCTTTTCTGAGCGCAAGCTTACGGTTACGACCGAACATCATCTTTAACTGCCAGACTTTTTCTTGATATAACGTCAACGCTGATTGTTCATACATCGCATTAATGACCCGCTTACTGGCCAATACCGCATCTGGTGAACGCTCTGCAAATTCAGCAGCGAGCTGTTGTGCTTGCTCTAAAGGTGTCTCGCTACAATGACTGACGAGACCTAACTCTTTACCTTCGGTTGCATCAATCGTACGCGCACTCATCGCCAGCTCTTTTAGGACATCAGCGCGAACCACACCCAACGCCGATTGAGTCAATCCCATATCTGGCACGAGTCCCCACTTGGCTTCCATAATAGACAACTTGCAATCAGGATGACTGATACGAACATCGCAAGCCAGCGCCAGTTGTAGTCCTGCACCGATACAGTAGCCTTCTAGTACCGCAATAACAGGGACAGGCACATCACGCCAAACCAAACAGACGCGCTGAAAAAGGCTCTGCCAAGGTTTTACCAACTCCCAAAGGGCAAATGCTTGGTTTTTTGGATGGTTTAAATCACCCAAATCGATACCGGCACAAAACGTCCCTTCGGCACCATTTAAAATCACCGCACGTATCGTCTTATCTTTGCTGATGCGACCCGCTACTTTGATCAACTCATCGACCACCTGAAAGCTCATGGCGTTTTTTTTCTCAGGGCGGTTTAAGGTAACGGTGAGAATGTGGTCAGTCACGCTCACTTGTAAGGTCTTATACTGATAAGTGGCAATCGCGTTCATAACAATCCTTATTAATAAATAAAATAAATATCCTGCTAATGAGGCCAATATTAACAGGGTTATATCTACCATACCCTATGAATAACTGACTGTCAGGATATCATCCCTCCTATTAATCAATAAATGATGGTCAATTTGGCAGATAAATCTAGCTGATATATTAGGGCATGTCCTCAATTCAACCGATAGCAATCTAAATGGGCTAAAAATGGTTAAATCTTGCCAAACATCGTCAAATAGCTAGGTAATATATCGATATTATCTGCACTATTTTCCTTGTTTGACTGCAATTTACCTCATTTTTATCGCCATTTTTAAAATGAGGACACGCCCTAGGGTCTTTTAAACATTCAAATGTAGCACTGTCGGTGGCTGTCTTAAATCATTTTCCATGTCATATCATTTTCACTCAAACGATGATAATTCAGCTGCGGATAAGCCGATAAATCTAGCGCTTGTAAATTACTTAACGCGCTTAGCAATGCGTCATAATAGGGTTCAAGCATTGCAAACTGGGCGGGCGTGGTATGTTGGACATTCAATAAGCACTTGTCTTCCAAATCTTGGCTGGCCTGACGCAACTGCGGCACACCAGTATAGCGGCTACCACCTAAGATACGATGGGCAATTTGCGCAAGGGCACTACGGTCACGGGCATCCCACGCTTGAGTGAGGGCGCGTTTTTCCTCATTGATCGTATCAATCATCATAATAATAAGCTTGGCTGCGAGATCTGGTTTATTGGCTGAACGAGTCAGCGCATCTTGCCAGTCTAAGATATGGGAGCTGCTCGTATCATTAACGCTTAGGTCGAGGTTTATGTCGTCGTCCAATTTGGCCTGCGTGCTTGCAGACATCTCTTCATCTGTGTCGCTTGACACTTGGTAAGGAGGATACAATAACGACGCTTGGCGTTGTTGTTGATAGCGCAAACTTGCATAACGTGGCTGAGTTTCGCGCAGCGTTTCTCGTCTATAGTCATCACGAGGCTGGCTGTCTCGTAAGTAGTCATCACGGATTTTTTTCAATGATAAAGGGCGAGTAATTTTTTGCTGATTGATACCTTCGGACGCCTGATCACGATTATCGTCATTACCCTTAACTAGCGGACAAGCAGGCGATATATCATCTGGCAGCAAGCCTAAAGGATGATTTCGCGCATCAAAATCTTGCGAATTAAAATCTTGAGCATCAGTACCTTGTTGTGCATGGGCTTCTGGCATAGCGGTTAATTGCGGCACGGTCGTCGTGCGTCCTAGCCACTTTTGCAGCACTTGTAGCAACTGTGGTTGGCTAATAGGCTTACCCACATAATCATTGATACCGCTCGCCATCAGCTTGTCACGCTCGTCAGCCAAGCCATGGGCGGTCAAGGCAATAATAGGAATACGATTATCAGCATTTTCGATATTACGAATTTGTCGAGCCGCTTCATGCCCTGACATCCGTGGCATTTGTATGTCCATAAATATCAAGTCAATACTGTTTTTATCCTGATTATTGGTTTTATCCTGATTGCTGCCTTTGTCTTCATTAGCCTCTTCAGAATACCCAGAACTGCTAGTGGTTTTACCCACCTCGTCACGGGTTTCGGCTTTTGAGATTTGGGTCTTTTTAGAGAGACTTTGCTTATCGGCTTTGGCTGTCTTGATATTTTTGGTTTGTTGCTTGCTGATAAGTTCTATGGCTTCAAAACCGCTATTGGCCGTAATCACCTGAATGCCAAGCTCGCTGAGCAAGGCATCGAGCACCAGCAGGTTGGGCAAATGATCATCGACTGCCAGCACGGTCACGCCCTTCCAGCGCGGCTCTTGCATGTCTTTAGGAGCGCTGCGTTTTTGTGTATCGAGCATGGCATAGAGCTGGCGCTTGTCTAATGGCTCATACAATATATTGGCATGATAGCGGTTGAGTAGCGCTTGATCAGCGGCAACTTGATAGCCAAATACCGCCAGCTTGCCTTGGTAATGGAGGCGGATCTGTTTGAGTAATGCCATCATATCGTCTTGGGTGTCATCATCGACGATGACCCAATCCCAATAGTTACCGCGCTCTTTTAACGACTCAAGTACACCGGGTAATGAGTTGGCTTGGGTCAGCTTAATTGGTAGGTATTGCAAGCTGGCTTTGAGCACTTGGATGGACGCCGTATGATTGATCCATACCAACACATTAAACTCATCTGTGGCACTTGCCAGCGGCGCTAACACGGGTAGCGCAATCGTCTGACCAGTAGCGGCTTCTAGCACATCGACGTGGGCTGGCATCCGAAACCAGAACGTCGCGCCTTGATTGGCGATGTTTTCTTGTGCATTATCATAAAAACCAATATCGCCGCCCATCAAACGGGTTAATTGCTTGGAGATAACCAAACCCAGCCCTGTACCACCATACTGGCGAGTGATTGACGGATCGCCTTGACTAAAGCTTTGGAACAGCATTTTTTGATCAGCTAAAGAAATACCTTTGCCGCTATCTTGCACGCTAATCATCAAGTAATTGTCGCGATGGTCATCCAAGCTGACGCGCACCACCACATCACCACTGTCCGTAAACTTAATGGCATTGCCGACGATATTGGTCAATACTTGTTTGAGCCGCAAGGCATCGCCATTGACGCGCATCGGCACATCATTATAAAACAGCACCGCCATGCGTAGCCCCTTTTCTGAGGATACCGGTGACAGCATGTCGACCACATCATAGATGGTGTCATACAAGTCAAACTCATGGCGATCGAGCACCAATTTGCCCGCTTCGATTTTAGAAAAATCTAACACATCGTTCACTAAAGCGAGCAAGTGTGCCGACGATTTGCGTATGGTTTGCACATATAAGTCTTGTTCAGGATTGAGCTCACCATGACGCGCCAGCAAATTAATAAAGCCGTCAATACTGTTGAGCGGCGTGCGTAACTCATGGCTGATATTGGCCAAAAACGCAGATTTGGCTTGGCTGGTTGAAATAGCGGCATCACGTGCGTTTCTTATAGAGATGTTTTGCATTTCCATCTCATCAAACGCCAAACGCAAGTCATCTTCGGTCTGCTCGGCGTGGTCTTTAAGCTCTTGAAAGCTACCATGTAAGCGGCGCAACGTCCTGACTAAATCCTGTTGCAACAAATTCAGCTCGCCATTTGACTCAACCGGAATAGGTTGGTAGAGATTGTCAACATGGGTACGTTGTAACTGCAAGCGCAACTCATAAATCGGTGCAATCCAACGTTTTGAGTAAATATTCAAACTCAGCAGTAATATCAAAATAGTGAACAAGCCCGTGATGACTAGCGCCATGGCAATACGATACCGAGCAATATAAAGCGGCTCATTGTCCATATCAATCATTAGCCAGAGTTGCTGACCGTCAAAATCCCCAAGCATACTGCCATAGGCGTTACCGATAGGTGTTGGCTTTTGCGATAAAAACTTGCCGGTCGTTTCGATCATAGGCCACGCTTCTTCAACGCCATAACCTACCGTTGCGAGTACTTGATTGTCCTGATTAATAATAGCAATACGCTGGACATGCTGCTCAGACTGTATACGCCCAAGCCTCTCTTGGATACCACCGAGCGTAGTGGCAGCTCTTTGCGATGCTTGATCTGCATTGCCAGCATTGACCTTACTGGCTGCTTGTTGGCGCTGCTCCAATAATTCAGGAATACGCTCAGCAATCGTGGGTGTATAGCGGATGAGCACCGCCTCTGCCAATGCTTCTTGCTCTGAGTTGCTGGCACGCATCGTCTCATAAAATACCAGAGTACCGCCAACCGCTGCTAATAAACAGATCGGTAAAAACACCAATATAATCAGCTGGCCATAGGCGCTACTGGTATCAAAACGTTTTTTGTATGCCATGCTGGGTTGACTCTCCACTGATATTTTTACAATAAATACGTATGCTGTTTTCACTTATTACGCCGCAGCCTATCACTGACGCTCGAGATTATCTTAACAGGATTTTATGAATGGCTGTTAAACATTCATAGCGCTTATCTTAACCTTCATAACGCTTATAAGAGAAACATCGCTCATTGATAACACTGACGTCTGCAAGGTTTAAACGATTCATTTTGTTAGCAAGACATTTACCAATAATATCTGATGTCATCAGCGCGGCTGAAAACAAAATGATATAATGACGCAACTTTTTATCTGTCACCATCAATACCTTGTCATAGGACAAGATTTATCATGACGGTTTCAGAATTTACGCTGATGGTCTCAAGCTTTTATTAAACGATAAAAATAGTGTATTAATTAGGGCCTGTCTTCAATTAACTCGATAGTCATCTAAATGGGCTAAAAAGCACACATTATTAAATAAATTGTCCTCTAAAAAACCAATAAGGATACCTTATGTCCACTACGGCCATGGCAAACGCCAACTTTATCACTCAAGTAACGGATCTTGCCGACTGCGTAGGTCAGACGCCTTTAGTCAAATTGCATCGTCTGCCTGAGCAAGAACATATTACTAACGGTGCCGTACTGCTCGCCAAACTTGAGGGCAATAACCCTGCTGGTTCTGTCAAAGACCGTCCGGCCTTTAATATGATTTATCAGGCAGAACAGCGCGGTGATATCAAGCCTGGTGATATGCTGATTGAAGCAACCAGCGGCAATACTGGCATTGCCTTGGCTATGGTCGCAGCGATGCGTGGTTATCCAATGACGCTATTGATGCCAACCAACTCGACCCAAGAGCGCAAAGACGCCATGATGGCTTATGGCGCGACGTTGATCGAAGTGGACGAAGGTATGGAAGCGGCACGTGATTTGGCATTGCAGATGCAAGCCGATGGCAAAGGTATCGTCTTAGATCAGTTTAATAATCCTGATAACAGACAAGCGCATTATCTAACGACTGGGCCTGAGCTATGGGCGCAAACTGACGGTAAAATTACCCACTTTATTAGCTCGATGGGTACGACTGGTACTATTACCGGTGTCTCACAATACTTAAAAGAGCAAAACCCAGCGATTAAAATTATCGGATTGCAGCCTGACGAGGAAGCTTCTATTGCGGGTATCCGCCGTTGGCCTGCCGCTTATATGCCGGGTATTTTTGATGCAAATTTGGTCGATGAAGTGATGGATATTGACCAACATATCGCTGAAGTATATATGCGCAAACTGGCCAAAACC
Source organism: Psychrobacter sp. TB67 (assembly GCF_000511065.1). NCBI lineage: Bacteria > Pseudomonadati > Pseudomonadota > Gammaproteobacteria > Moraxellales > Moraxellaceae > Psychrobacter > Psychrobacter sp. TB67. The sequence continues at coordinate 15,612 of NZ_AYYA01000014.1, read as the reverse complement.
GAAGGTATTTTCGCGGGCGTATCTTCAGGTGCCGCTGCATGGGCTGCCGTACAAGTGGCTAAAGAAAACCCTGATGCCGTTATCGCCTTTATTGTCTGCGATCGTGGTGATCGCTATCTATCGACAGGCTTATATAACGTTGATGACAGCATAGACCATGCAGCACCATAATTTCAAAATTAATTAGGTTTATCTATGTCACATGCCCTACCCTCTGACCCTATATTGGTCTTTGATATTGAAACTGTCGCGGATACAGCGGCGGCTCGCCGTATTTATCCACAATTGGCAGATCTCAATGATGCGGATGCCCTGAGCGCATTGACAGCGTTACGTATACAAGAAGCTGGGCATGACTTTATGCGCTTGCCGTTGCAACGTATTGTTTGTATTTCGGCGTTATATATTAAAGATGGTAAGTTATCGTTGTTTTCGTTGACCGCAGATAAGTTTAGCGAAAAAGACATTCTCGTTAAATTCTTTCGAGCCTTTAGTAACATTGAAAAATTACCACAGCTCATCAGCTGGAATGGCTCAGGTTTCGATATTCCGGTATTGATTTACCGCGCCATGCAATATGATCTGTCAGCGCCTTGGCTGTTTGAAGAAGGCGCACGCATCAAAAACATGCGCTTCGATAATTATGTCAATCGTTTCCATACTCGTCATCTTGATTTGATGGACAGATTTAGCCAATACGGTGCCAGTCGCCGTGAAGCGATGGATATCGTCGCCAGCCTCTACGGACTGCCGGGCAAAACCAGCGTCGATGGCAGCATGGTTGGTGATCTCGTGAGCAATGATGACTGGCAGACGCTGTCTATTTATTGCGAATCTGACGTGATGAATACTTGGTTAATATATCTGCGCTGGCTGCGTTTGACCGGTCAACTGTCTTCACCAGATTTTGATGCTTGGCAGCAGCAAAGCCATGATTATCTAACCAATTACACGCAAGCCGATGGTAGTGCCCGTCATCAAGAATTCATCGCTGATTGGTCATTTACGCCGCCCGTATAAAAATTATTCTTTGTACTAATATCTGTACTCACCTTTTAGTTATTTATTATTTATTTAAGGCAGGTTTATGCAACCCACCGATTCAAAAACATCTACCGCAGCTGATGCGACGCCGCAAGTGAACGACACCAAGACCATTACTATTCCACCAAACAAGAAAAAATCCAAACCGTCGTCAAAGACTCGTCGCCGTCTGAAAGAGGCTGAACCCTTACCGTTTACTATTGACGGGCTGTCGCACGATGGTCGCGGCGTGGCTGTATATGGCAATGGCTTCAGTGAAGAAGACGGTCATGCCGTAGACAAACATGGCAAAAAAGTCTTTGTTAGCTTTGCTTTACCGGGTGAAAGCGCTGTGGTCAAACTCACTAATAGTCGAACCAGCTTTGAAGAAGGTGACGCGATCAGCATCACTGCCAACCCAAATCCTGAGCGCGTAGTACCGCCCTGCCCGCACTTCGGTGTCTGTGGTGGCTGTAACTTACAGCATTGGCAGCCAGATGCTCAGATTAACTTTAAACAATCTGTCCTTGCTGAAATGCTGATGCACCAAGCCAATGCTGAGCCTGAACATTGGCTCGCTCCTGTGATAGGCGATCGCCTCGGTTATCGTACCAAAGCACGAATGGGTGTGCGTTATGTGACCAAAAAAGAAACTGCCTTGGTGGGCTTTCGTGAGCGCTCAAGTAACTTTTTGGCTGAGCTAAATGAGTGTCATATCCTAGATCCCCGTATTGGCTTTGAGCTTGAAAACTTAAAAACCCTTATCAGCACTCTAGAGAGCCGTGACAAGATTGCCCAGCTTGAATTGGCGATGGGTGAAGCAATGCCAGAGCTGCCAGATGGCAATCAGCCAGTCGCCCTCATTGTACGCAACTTAGCACCGTTATCAGACGCTGATGTAGAGAAGCTAAAGGTGTTTTTTGCCGCGCGCAATTGGCAGTTATATTTACAGTCAAAAGGCGTTGACAGTATTCAGCGTATCGCCTTGACAGCTGCTGATGACCTGAGTGAGCAGTTTGGACGTTTATATTACCAACTGCCAGAATATGACCTTACTTTTGAATTTATTCCAACAGATTTTACCCAAGTCAATCTTTCGGTCAACCGTCAGATGACCAAGCTTGCTTGTGACTTATTAGACCTAAAAGCCGGCGAACGCGTACTTGACTTGTTCAGTGGTCTAGGTAACTTTAGCTTACCATTGGCACGCTTGGTTGGTGAGACTGGTTCTGTCGTTGGTGTTGAAGGTAGCGAGGCGATGACCGCACGCGCCGCTGACAATGCACGTCGTAACGGTATCAATAACACCGAATTCTATAGCCAAGACTTGACGCAAGACTGTACTGACAAGCCTTGGGCCAATCAGGGCTTTGATGCATTACTTATCGACCCACCTCGCTCTGGTGCGTGGGAGATTATGCAGTATCTGCCAAAATTTAATGCCGAGCGTATTGTCTATGTCTCTTGCAACCCTGCAACGCTCGCACGCGATACCAAAGCACTGTTAGAGCAAGGCTACCGCCTGACTCATGCTGGCGTGATGGATATGTTTTGCCACACTGGACATGTCGAGTCCATTGCACGCTTTGAAAAGATACCTACTTAGCAATGATTTTGCTTACATGCTTTCTTTTATGTTGGCACTAGTGACGAGTAGTCGCGAGATTAACCGTCTTAGAGATATTTATTAACAAGGTCAAATTGCGCTACTAAAGTAACGGCTATGCCAATCTGAGTGACATGAGCATTACAGAGCCTCTCTTGATTTGTCCTGTTAAAGTGGGATAATAATAGGTGATCTTCTTATGCCTGTCTAATCAGCATGTAGTGGATATTAGCACTCATAATCTTATAGATGCTACGTACAACTCTATGGCTGCTAAAAATGGATTTTTAGCGGCTATATTGATTTATAGCTGTCCACTTATGCGTTTTATAAGTTGAGGTTTTGTATAAAGTAGACGAGATTATAATCAATTCGAAATAGCTAAGAGGAGTCGGCTATGGTAAAAATTCGTGAAGGATTACCGTTGGTAGATGGACAGACCACACAAGCCGATAGTGCGACATTAGCGGCACAACTGGTAGCGAGCCAACGCTCTCACCAGTCTGCCAACAGCTATGCTCAAATTCCACTCGATATCAAATACCAACTGGCCACCCATAAGCTGCACACGACTTTTGATCGCTCTGCACAACACGCTTACCACAGTCATGACCCAAATCTCAAAAACGAATATTTGGACAATCAGCTTTTAGACGATGCTCATATTCTCTCAGAAGAGGAGCTTGAAGAGATTGATCTAAATAATGCCAATATTGATGTGCCGGCATGGTTAGATAATGTGGCCAAGCGTATCGGGCAAGAGTCTGTCCCCAACCTTAGCGCTGCCTGTAATTTTATCCGTAGTCATATGAATACTAGCGAATCTGAACGCTCCGGTGCCTATGTTACTGGTATTGGCATGACCGATATTTTAACCTATCTTTATCAAGACGAAGATGCACTCGTGGCTGCGATGCTCTATCGCAGTGCCCGAAAATCAATCATCAGTCTGGCTGAAATTGAGCAAAAATTTGGCAATGATATCTCCACCTTGGTCAAAGATACCTTGGCGATGGGGAAACTGTCGGAAATCATCGAAAGTAACAAACGCTTAGAAGACCACTTCGTCAACAATCAGCGTGATCAGCTATCGAATATTTATAGTATGCTCATCTCCGTCACCAATGACGTGCGTGTGGTGCTGATTAAGCTGGCTGAACGTACCTTTGCCATGCGCGAATTGACCTTTTCTCATCTAGAGCGGCAAAACCGGGTGGCGCGTGAGGTCATGACGATTTATGCCCCACTGGCCCATAGATTAGGGATTGCCCAACTTAAATGGGAGCTTGAAGACCTCGCCTTTCGTTATCTCGCTCCTGAGCGTTATAAAGAGATTGCCAAGCTATTGTCTGAAAAACGCAGTGAGCGTGAGTCTTATATCGAGCGCGTACAAGATAAGCTCAATGAGGCGCTGGCAGAAGCTGATATCGCTGGTGAAGTGTCGGGGCGCGTCAAGCACATCTATTCTATCTATCGAAAAATGAAGCTCAAAGGCTTATCGTTTGACCAGCTTTATGATATCCGTGCGCTGCGCGTTTTGGTGACCAATCCTTCCGACTGTTACCATGTTCTTGGACTGGTACACGGTCTGTGGCGCTATATTCCTGAGCAGTTTGATGACTATATTACCAATCCTAAATCTAACGGCTATCGCTCGCTACATACGGCGGTCATTGCCGAAAACAAATCGCTCGAAGTACAGATTCGTACCCATGAAATGCACTTTGAGGCCGAGCTTGGCATGTGTGCTCATGTCAATTACAAAGAAGGACTAAAGAACAAAAAAGACAATTATCTCAATCAAAAAATCAGCTCGCTGCGTCAACTGCTTTCTATTAATAACGAAACACGCAATCAACCACGTTCGGCGATATTGGACGGCGATGAGCTAGACGAAATTGAGTTTGACGAAGAAGAACAACTGGTTGATTTTGATGAGCTCGAGCGCATCTATATCTTTAGTCGTGATGGTGATATTACCGAACTCCCAAAAGGCGCCACCGTCCTTGATTTTGCTTATTACGTGCATACGCAAGTCGGTAACCGTGCCCAAGCTGCACGTGTCAATCAACGCTATGTACCACTCACTTATCAGCTAAAAACTGGCGAACAAGTGGAGATTATTACCAAAGCGTCCCGCGAGCCTAATCGTGATTGGCTGGTTGCCTCACTCGGTTATATTCATACCAATCGGGCGCGCTCAAAACTGCGTCAATGGTTTAATAAACAAGACCGTGACAAAAACATTGAGATTGGTCGGCACATGCTTAGTAAAGAGCTTGAGCGTTTATCCGTCCACCCCAACAGTATTGATCTTAACGATTACACGCAGTTTTTTCACGTTAATAATACGGACGATATCGTTGTCGGTTTGGTCACAGGTGAGATTGGCTTAAACCAGCTAACCAGCCATATTTCTCGTCAGCTACACTTAGAGCCAGAGAGACCAGAGGAAGACTTCACACCCAGCGTCGATGCCAGAGACGCGGGCAAGCTTGATGCGTATAAAATCCATATCGATGGTCTAGACAATATTGAGATCAACTTAGCAGGCTGCTGCCACCCAGTACATGGTGAGCCTATTGCCGGTTATATCACTTTGTCACGCGGCGTTAGCGTGCATAATCGGGGCTGCCCAGAATATTTGCGCCTCATTGAACGTGACCCTGAGCGTCAAATCGATGCCGCTTGGCGCGTAAAATCAGGTCGCTATCAACCTGTCGATATTCATGTGGAAGCTTATGACAGACGTGGATTGTTGCGCGACTTAACCCAAATTATCGACAAAGAAAATGTTAATATTCGTCAAGTTGAGACTCTTAGCAATGACGATAATATTGCCTTTTTAAAGTTTCATATTGAAGTGTCAGGATTGGCACATTTATCCAAGCTCTTAGCCAAGCTTGAGCAGCAGCATGGCATTTTACATGCTCGACGTGCGGTTGCCTGATTATTAAGCTAGCACAATTTCCCGAGAATATATTTAATCCATAATAGAGTTTTCATAAGAAATACTATGCCTGAGTTACCCGAAGTAGAAACCACCAAAACCAGCCTTGCGCCGCTATTAGGTCAGCAAGTAACCAATGTTAAAGTCTTCCAACCAAAACTACGTTGGTCGATGCCTGATGACTTGACTCAATTGATTGATTGCACTTTGGATAGTGTCGAGCGCCGAGCAAAGTATTTGATATTGAGTTTCTCATCCCCCTTACCTAAAAGTAATGTCACTACTGGGCTTGCTACATTAGCACCGCGTCAACTTCTCATTCATTTGGGCATGTCGGGTAGCTTACAACAGCATAGCGCTGGCACTGAGAAGCGTAAACATGACCATTTAGTGATGGTGTTTAACAGTGCTGATGATGGGCCAATACAATTACACTATCATGACCCTAGACGCTTTGGCTCGGTATTGTGGTATGAGGATTATGGCCCTAAGCTACTAGAGCGTTTAGGTCCTGAGCCATTATCAAAGTCCTTTACCGCAGATTATTTATATCAGCTGATCCAACGCACGGATTTATCTGATAAAACAACGGTCAAAACCACAGCTAGTAAAAAAATGGCGAGTAAAGCAAAACCTAAAAAACAGCCAATCACTCGAGCCATCAAATCCGTCATTATGGAACAGCAAGTCGTGGTTGGCGTTGGCAATATTTATGCGACCGAAAGTCTGTATCTATCCAAAATACATCCGGCTACTCCCGCTCACCTGTTGTCGTATGATGATATTGCGATTTTGGTCGATCATATTAAAACGATTCTACAAAAAGCGATACAACTGGGCGGCTCGACCTTACGAGACTTCACGGTCGCTAGCGGGCAAACTGGATATTTCCAACAGACATTAAATGTCTACGGTCGACAAGGCGAAGCCTGTCCGCACTGTCATACGGCACTCGAAAATATTAAGCTGAATGGACGAGCTAGCGTATACTGCCCCGATTGCCAGCCACTAAAATAAGTCTACTGCTATGGTTAGGCTTTATGATATCAATTCTGTATATCTATGCTGTAAGCCAGCACCGATATAGCGATAATCTGCTCGTCATTTGATGATAGTAAGTTTTGTCGCTAAAGCGATTATATCGCACGCATTTTTGTTGCTTATTGACGCACATCTTGCTTTAATAGTAAAAGAGCTTACATAAATAGTGCAAAGCATTTATTTATCTGTAATAATCAATCTATTTATCGTTGCCGCATTGCTTATATAGGGAAATTGTCTCTGTGTGAAAATAGCAGCAGCCATTCATCATACTGCTTACGAGTTTTAGGATATCACCATGACTGTTAAGGCCAATACACAACGCACCGTTAAGCGCAAAATTTTCACTATGATTACCAGCCTAAGCTTAATTGTGGCCAGTATGCAGCCTGCTTTGGCAGCGATAGAAATTGATGAAGAAGATTTTGGGCCTTCTTATGGCACAATGGCAGCCGATACCATCGTTGGCAAACCATTAGGTTTGGTAACTGCCATTGCGGGTACAGCAGCGTATATTGTCAGCTTACCCTTCTCTCTTATCGGTGGCAACGCCGATCAAGCGCAGCAGAAGTTATTTGTAGAGCCGTGGGATGCGATGGGACGTTGCTTGGGCTGTACCGTTGCCGAAGACAACTATTATAAGTCACAAGTCACTGATAACAATGTCGTGCGTATCATCGTCGATCAGCCATCAGAGATTTTAATCAATACCAATGACTATGTGATAGTAAGACCGTAAGATATTCAAATCTTTTTAAATACTCTCTAACTATTAAGTCATACCTTCATACTAACAACTTTATGAACTGACAATAAAAAAGGCTAACATCGCGTTAGCCTTTTTTTATATTCTACTAGTCCAATAATATGGGTTTATTTAGTAATATTAGTATTGCTAAGCTTTGCACTAATTTCACGAAGCAATTGCACTTCTTCTGAAGGCTCCTCTACCGCCACTTCTTCTACTTCGTCAGCACGACGCATGTTATTGACCATTTTAACCATCATAAAAATGATAAAGGCCAAAATTAAAAAGTTGATAAGCACTGTAATAAAGCTACCGTACGCTAATACAGGGACGCCAGCTTCTTTAAGGGCATCATAAGTCATCGCGATACCTTCAGGGGCATCACCCAAGATGAGAAACATATTCTTAAAGTTAATCTCACCGCCAAAGATAAAGGCGACGATCGGCATAATAATGTCTTCAACCAACGAGGTGGTAATGGTTGCGAAAGCACCACCGATGATGACACCGACCGCTAAATCCATCACATTACCCTTTAAAGCAAACTCTTTAAACTCAGATACCATACTCATAATGTGTCCTCCTAAAAAATATTTTTGGATTATACTATAGCCCATTTAGTATACGACGAAGTATCAGACAATAGGCATTATTTGGGTATTATAAGGAAAATTTCATGCATTTATTATGGGTATAATAGCAAAATGCAAAAAAGGCTAACATAGTGTTAGCCTTTTTTTAAATATTTATTGGTATTAATATAAGCTATTAAGCACCTTTCTTGCTACGACCATGACGCTTACGTTCACTTTCAGTTAAGTAGCGCTTACGGATACGTATCGCTTTTGGTGTTACTTCAACCAATTCATCATCTTGAATAAATTCAAGCGCTTGCTCAAGAGTAAACTTGACAGCTGGTGTTAACGTCAACGCTTCATCCGTACCACTAGCACGAACGTTAGTCAACTGCTTGCCAGTTGTTGGGTTCACCGCCATATCATCGTTACGTGAATTAAGTCCAACGATCATACCTTCATAAACTTCAAGCTGTGGCTCAGCAAATAGTTTGCCACGCTTTTGTAAATTAAACAGAGCAAAGCCTAGACAAACACCTTTGGTCATAGAGACCAATACACCATTAGAGCGACCACCCACATCACCAATTTTTTGTGGTCCATAATGTGAGAAGCTTGACGTCATGATACCAGTACCTGAAGTCAATGTTAAAAACTCAGAACGGAAACCAATCAAGCCACGCGCTGGCATAGTCGCTTCAATACGCATACGACCTTTACCATCAAGCTCCATGTTAGTCATCTCGCCTTTACGTAAGCCGATTTGCTCCATGATTGGACCCTGATGCTCTTCTTCAATATCAAAGACAACATTTTCATACGGCTCTTGTAGCTTACCATCAACTTCTTTAACGATAACTTCTGGGCCAGATACACCCATCTCAAAACCTTCACGGCGCATGTTTTCGATCAACACCGATAAATGTAGCTCACCACGACCTGATACTTTGAATTTATCAGGGGACTCAGTGTCTTCTACACGCAAAGCCACGTTATGAATCAACTCACGCTCAAGACGCTCACGAATATTACGTGAGGTCACAAACTTACCTTCACGACCTGCGAATGGTGAGTTGTTTACTTGGAAGTTCATTGATACCGTTGGTTCATCAACCGTCAATGCTGGTAAGGCTTCAACGTTGTTCGGATCACAAATAGTATCTGAGATATTAAGCGCGTCAATACCAGTGATACAAACGATATCACCTGCTTGTGCATCTTCTACTTCGATACGATCAAGGCCATGATAGCCCATGATTTTTAAGATACGACCATTACGCGTGTTACCGTGCTTATCAATGATCGTTACTTGAGTATTTGTTTTAATCTTACCGCGTTGAATACGACCAATACCAATAACACCAACAAAGCTATTAAAATCAAGGCTTGAGATTTGCATACGGAAAGGCGCATCTGCATCCACTTGTGGTGGCTGCACAACGTCAACGATAGTTTTGAAAAGTGGTGTCATGTCATCAGCCAAGCTATCGGCTTCTAGACCAGCAACACCGTTCAATGCCGAAGCATAAACCACTGGAAAATCTAACTGCTCATCTGTGGCACCAAGGTTATCAAACAAATCAAAGATTTGATCCATAACCCAATCAGGGCGCGAACCAGGACGGTCAATTTTATTGATAACGACAATTGGTTTCAAACCTTGTTCAAAGGCTTTTTGTGTCACAAAACGAGTCTGTGGCATTGGTCCATCAACAGCATCAACGACCAAAAGCACGCAGTCTACCATCGACATAACACGCTCAACTTCTCCACCAAAATCGGCGTGACCTGGAGTATCAACAATATTGATACGATATTCGGTATCGTCAGTACTATCTGTCCATCGAATAGCTGTGTTTTTGGCCAAAATAGTAATGCCACGCTCTTGCTCAATATCACCTGAATCCATTGCACGTTCAGCAATGTTTGCACGGTCGCCAAAAGTGCCAGATTGATGTAATAGTTTATCAACCAAAGTTGTTTTACCGTGATCAACGTGGGCAATAATTGCGATGTTACGCAGGTGTTTGATATCGTTCGCCATATAAAATGCTCTTTTCGTCTTAAAAAAATGCAGTAGCAGTAAGCACCGCTGGATAAACTTTTACTATCAACCAGAAAGATACGATTATTTGACTCTTAAATGATTACACAATTTGTAGACTCATTTAATTAATAGTAATAAAATCAAATACCTATGCTGGAAAATCCATCGTACAGATAGCTATGCTAATGTACACTTTGTTAATCTACAAAGTGTTTGGGTCGCTAGTATAACATTATTGCACGATTAATTTACGTAATAAGTTGCTTTTCTCAGTACATAAATAAAAAAAAGCCACCCATTGGGCAGCTTTTTTTGTAACGATATAACTAAGAAGTTAGCTGTCTAGCTATTATTTACTGAACAACCATGTCTTTAGTTTGTTCAACAGTCATAGTTTTGTCACCAGTGATGATGGCATAAACACGACGGTTCATAGCGCGACCTTCTTCAGTGTCGTTTGGCGCGATTGGTTGGTCATAACCATAACCAACGGTTGATAGACGGTTTGGAGCAATACCAAATTCGTTAGTCAACATAGATTTCACAGCAACGGCACGGGCTTCAGACAGACGTTGGTTATAACGTGCTGAAGGACCAGTTTTAGAAGCATGACCTTCTACGCGTGCAGTTGAGTTAGGATACTCGCGCATCTTCTCTGCTACTTTAGCGATTTCAGGTTTGTATTGGTTTTTGATAGCTGATTTGTCGTTATCAAAGAATACACGAAGTTCCATTTTCAGCTCGTCAGTAATATCTACTGGTACTGGGCAACCGCGCTCATCAACAACAACATTCATTGGAGTGCCTGGGCACGCATCAATGCTATCAGGTACGCCATCACCGTCAGAATCAAGATCAGATTCAACAACAACGATTGGTGGAGTCTCAACCATAGGCTCTACCATTGGAGGAACAGCTACTGTAGGTGCTAAATGGCCACCAAGTACAACTTCTAGACCGGCCAAGGCCATGCCTTCCCACCAGTTGTTATCAAAGTTATGAATCGCACGAGCTTCACCACGTAGGCTTAGCGCGTCATTGATGCGATACATAGCACCTAGACCTAGGTTACCGATAGTATCTTTAGAGTTTGATACTTCAGTACCAGCATCAACTCGAACTGGACTACCATCAGCATTAGTCTCTACATTCGAATTATAGGCTTCTTGGTTTTCAACTTCAATCTTAGATTGACCAGCACCGATTAGAACATATGGTTTGAACGGGCTATCAGTGTAACCAGTAAATTCTTCAGTACCGATTAAGAAGTTACCAGAAATCATAGTTTGTTCAATGTCAAAACGGTTAGCGCCAGATTTCGCTGAATCTTCAGAAGCTTCACCATTAGCATCAGATACACCATACTCTACTTGGAACTGAGTAGAAGGAGTTAATTCGATACCTAGTGCTGCACCAGTGTATAGGCTACTTTCTTTAGCAACACCGCCGTTCAAAGTACTGCCTTCATTAAGTTGTTTGCCAGTACGTAGAACTTCACGCTGTTTGTCAGATGTATCACTGAATTCTTCAGTCATGTGATAACCAAGTAACAATGGGCTAATAGTAACACCAGCGTTAGCTGCCAAAGGTGTAGCCGCTACAGCTACCAGAGCTAGAGCAATTTTATTCAATTTCATGGACTTCCTCCAAAGGATAATTTTAGTGATGCGTTAAGCAAAACTACTTCTCAAGATGCTACGAAATAGACATCTTTTACGAATTTTAAATTACAAAGCAAAACTAATTTAGAAGTAGCTTAGCGATTATCAATTCAGTTTACAACTTTTTTCGTTAACGAGCTACACATTATTACACGATAATGTCGTAACTAAAACACAATGACCAGCTTAAGTTACTGAGGACTAACACACCTTACGATTTTTACCTTTTGTGTATGAGTCCGCAATAGATTCTAAACCGAAGCGTATCTGTTGGTTGAGGGTATTTTAATACAACTAGTATTTTTTCTCTATTGTTAAAACTATCTATTCACTAATTGAAACATTTTTTGACAGTAGACATATATTCTGTTTATATTGTAATAACCAACATTAATCCATTATGAATATCTGATCGATAATGATACGTGCATAGAGTGATGATTATCTCAAAAACTTAAATGTTATTAACTTGCATGTTTACGGACAAGAATGAGTGATAGTGATCATAGGCATATCAATATAGCATCAAATACATAATTTGTTACAGGTAATACTCGTATGGCTATATTACATATAATATCGTCAAATTGCCAACAACTATCTGTATTTATTTTACTTAAGTTGCTCTTAGCTAAGAATAAGCTTGCCCGTACAATCATATTTATTTATACGTCTCAAATCTCTTCTATAAATCATAAACAAACGATTCTAAATCAGAATGCCACCGACGATAAACACGCTTATAAACTTTCAAGTCAAAATGGTTTTACGCTGGTAGAGCTAATTGTCACCGTTGCAATACTCGCGATTATCACAACGATTGCTGCGCCAGCTATTTTGACGCAATTAGCAAGCATGGAAGCCAAACGTATCAGGCATGGCTTAACAGATACGCTAAAGCTCGCGAAAGTAGAGAGTCTTATTCGCCGTCAAAATATATTGGTATGTTTGTCAGATAGCAATGGTCGCTGCGATAAGAACAGCAATAAAACCTTGTTGCTATTCGTAGATAACAACGATAATCAGCATTTCGATAGCGGCACAGATGACTTATTACAAGAACAAACCCTAAACCCTAAATATGGCACCCTACATCTGCGTGCAGGAAGACGTCGTTACGTCAGATTCTATGGCGATAGCGGCAAGCCACGCGGACATTTTGGCCACTTTAAGTATTGTCCAAGCTCAGTATACAGTCAGGCGATGTATCAAATATCATTCAGTCAAGGCGCTAATATTAGTTTTAAACCTAATGACAGTCATCCTACTGATTGTGGTGACTAACATGCTTTGAGGTTAAAGCTTTTAAATTTTTTCATGCCTTAGCTATAACTGATAACGCTGTTGCTGTTGCCAAAGCAAGCGACTTTGAAGCGGCTGATAATCTAAGAGATGGTCAATCAGTTGCCGATGTAAACGCGACCAAGCATTAAGTGTGACATCACTTATTCCCTGCTCTACCATCAGCACTATCTCGTTGCCCTCAAAAACCGTTCGCCCTAGGCTAGCACTGTCTAAAAACTCAGCTTGTACAATGGGGACCAAACCGACATCAGGTAAGAACCGATAGACACTGTGAGGCTCAATGCTATCTTGAACATTGTCATGCGTTAACGTCAAGGCAAAACCCAACTCGTTAAATAGATACTGTTCAAATTGCCGCAAACACAAGCGCAGCTCATTAGCAGACAAGGGCTGTTTAAGCCTATCTAAACTGTCTTGATAATGCTGCCATAAGATTGGCATCGGATCTTCAGTGGGCAATAAGCGCCAGAGTATCTCATTTAGATACAAGGCAGCGTATTGCTGTTGGCCAGTGATGTTTTCGTAAGGAATGGCTGTGAGTGTTTTCGCGGTAGCGTCTTCTAGAAGCACATCTGTTTGTACGACGTACTGAGGTGCGATATTAATCTGGCTGAATGTCTTTAAATCCCGCTTACCCGTAGCAAACAATTGCAAGGGCATAAATAAGGGCGCGCCTTTTTTACCAATACCATGTATGACCCCATGCTGCTGAGAGAATAGGTAATATAAAGCGCGTTTTTCTTGGTAAGGGCGCTGGTGTAACAAATAACCAATCAATGCTTCATTACGCATTTATCATTACCTCAGCGCTGATCATAAAATGCACTCAAAGATGCTATTCTTAAATCACTGTTAATAGCCCAAGCTGGTCAATGCACGTTCGTCATCAGACCAACCACGTTTCACTTTTACCCAAAGCGTTAGCATGATTTTTTTATCAAACAGCTGCTCCATATCCTTACGTGCATCCATACCCACTTGTTTAATACGTTGACCTTTATCACCGATGACAATTGCCTTTTGACCACTACGCTCGACGTAGATCGTCGCATCGATAAAGGTACAAGCTTTACGTGGGCGGCCCGTCTTTGGATCGGTATGCGCAGGTTCGTCTTTGAAGCCATCAATCTGTACCGTTAAGTCATAGGGTACTTCATCACCCGCGCTGCGCATGATTTTTTCACGGATAATTTCACTGGCTAAGAAACGCTCTGAACGATCGGTAATTTGCTCAGTGTCATAGATAGGCGCAGCAATAGGCAGATGCGAAGCAATAACTTCTTGCAGACGATCTAAGTTTTGATTTTTTAATGCAGAAACTGGAACGATATCAGCGAAATCAAAGCTATCACTAAAGGTTTCGATTAATGGTAAAACGCTGCCTTTGTCTTTTAAGGTATCCGCTTTATTAATCACTAAAACTACTGTTAGATTAGTATCACCAAGCTTTTGTAAAACCAGTAAATCATCGTCACGCCACTGATCTGAGTCGACGACAAACAGAACTAAATCGACATCAACCAGTGCCGATACGGCAGCCTTATTCATACGCTCATTGATAGCTCGCACTTCATTACGATGAATACCTGGCGTATCAACGAACACCGCTTGCATTTCATGATTGGACAAAATACCGTGGATACGATGACGGGTCGTTTGCGGTTTACGTGACGTAATAGATAACTTCTGACCCAATAAATGGTTCATCAAGGTTGACTTACCCACGTTTGGACGTCCAACGATTGCCACATAACCTGCTTTAAAATCCTCAGCCATACGCGCATTATTATTTGGCGAAAAAAACTCTTCGATGGCCATATCATTTTCTGCATCGTTGTTTTCTGCATCGTCGTTTTCTGAGTGCTCGGAATTTAATTCAGCACTTTTTGATTCAGCGATTTCTGGCGTTGGTTTTACGTCTGTTTTTTGGGTCATAGCGTCGGTATTATCTTCATTATTTGATGGCAAGTCAGTACGATTGCTCATAGATTTATCCTGTGGGGTTTATCATTAGCTCAGCAGTTCTACTGCTATCTACAATAAAGTGGTAGTAAATAAGATAGCAGCACCATGCTTGGCTTGAGATATTTGCGGTTTTAAAATAAGTATTATTTAAAAATAACCCTTACTTAAAAAAATGTAAATTTATTGTTTCCTAGATTCAAATAAGAAGTGCAACGTTTTAAAAGAATGAGTTGAAGAGTAAGATGTGCCGTGTTGCATTTCAAACTTCAACTCCTACATATCAGAACGTTATGAAACACTATACACATCTTACCCAAGAGCAAAGATATCAAATATCAGCGCTATTGCAAGCTAAAAAAGGCATGAGTGAAATAGCTAGAATTATTGGCTGTCATAAATCAACGGTGAGTCGAGAGATAAGGCGAAACATGGGACAAAGGGGTTATCGCCCCAAACAAGCCCATCGATTGGCAAACGCGCGCAAAGTTGTGAATAGCTCACAGATCAGCCGCTTTGGCTGGTGCTATATTGATCATCTACTCAGCAAGCACTACTCACCTGAGCAAATCACAGGGCGACTGAGAATGCTGGGTTGGCAAGAGGTCCCAAGCCATGAATCGATATATCAACACATCTATACTGACAAAAAGGCAGGGGGTAACTTACATAGCGCCCTTAGATGTCAAAAGCG
>NZ_AYYA01000013.1:0-2319 GCF_000511065.1 Psychrobacter sp. TB67 | reverse complement strand
ATGTGACCTACATCCGTATCAAAGGTGGCTGGTGCTACTTAGCGGTTGTTTTAGACTTGTTTGCTCGCCGTGTGGTTGGCTTTAGCGTATCCGATTCACCTAATAGCACCTTGACCGCATCAGCGCTAAAGATGGCGTATCAGACTCGCCTTAAACCAAGCGGTGTGCTGTTCCACTCTGACCAAGGCACGCATTACACCAGTAAAGAGTTCGTTGACGCGATAGCTGACTGTAAGGATATGAAGCAGAGTATGAGCCGCAAAGGAAACCCACTACGGGCACAGCCCTCCGCCTTGCACTCGGGCAAAGCAGTGCTTTGCCAATCCTCGCTCATGGGATAACGCGCCAACTGAACGCTTCTTTAGGAGCTTTAAAACCGAGTGGATGCCAAAGGGCGGTTACGAGGATATCGCTGAAGCATCGAGCGCCATTAGTGATTATATCTGGGGCTACTATCAAACCGTGAGACCGCATAGCTTCAACAATTATTTAACACCAGTAGAAACAGAAAAACGTTACTTTAATAAAAACCTCTTAGAAGGTGTCCTAAATTAGTTGACCACTATAGTGAACCTAAAACACCCTCTAAAAGTCTCTAAAAGCAACTCATCAGGTTGATATCCACTAAACAAAAAACTCAAGCACCTTTAAAATAGCTATGAATATAATCACGCCAATGACAATTTTTATTAGGTTGATTTTTCCATCGCCGCTTTCAAGTTCTAGACTACTTAAAACACTCAGAGTATCATTCGATCGCTCATTCCAACCACTTTGTTCTTTATCAACCTGATACAAACCTGCCTTGTAGGGCTTATCCAACTCCAATAGTTGTCTTTCTAATTGCTGCCATTGTTCGCTTGGGTAACTCTGCATAGCCAAGTTAATCACTTCTGGGTTGTCGGTCGCATATGATAAAGGGACAGGATTAAAATCTATCCAATGCGACAAAGACTCGTCGGTTGAGGCAGTATAAAGGGCTACTGTTGGCACTCTATCACCAATAGCTAAATTTTTGAGTGGTGGACATTCGATAATTTTCACAATTGGAAAATCACCATAACCCTTAGTTAGGTTTGTATTGACAGCAACGAGAGTAGGATGAACACCTACAACAATACCACCATTTGAATCACCGCATAAAAAATGCTCTTTTATTCTCGTCCAGTAAAAGATAGTTGTGAATATAGCGATGCCGACAATCAATAAAAAACCAATATGGATGAACATAGCAGCTAATATCGAACCTATTAAAAACAGTGTTAATGCACTTACAGTCGTTATATTATGTCGAAACCATACCCATTTATTCAGCGCTGCGTTACCAGGGTTTGAAGCAAAAGTATTATTATCAAGCGTGCGTTTATCTTTCATTGAATTTACTTCTCATCTTCTCTATATTCACTGTTCAGTAGAATTTTAAAAGTGATTCTATTTATCGAATACTATAATCCATTTTCTCCTCTATTGTCGCAAAATTATATTTTAACGATAGCAAACTGTCTTGTGCTTCAGTATTATTAAAATTACCTCACACATCAGGTGGCATTGAACTCAACAACTACTTAGGTGACATAACTAAAACCGAAAAGCGAGCGTATCTACAGTGAATAATAATAATGACATCGTTAAGACTGCTTTTATATTTAGCCTTATAACAGCTTGCACCGCTTTGCTAGCCATAACTACTGCCCAAGCCAATGACTCTACTGGCTATATCGGTACGGGCGGTGTTGAGTATCTTAAAAATAAAAACATCAGCATGCATAGTGAAGACTTATATATATCTAAAGAGAAGATTCGCGTCAATTATGAGTCCTAGATTCAAATAAGAAGTGCAACGTTTTAAAAGAATGAGTTGAAGAGTAAGATGTGCCGTGTTGCATTTCAAACTTCAACTCCTACATATCAGAACGTTATGAAACACTATACACATCTTACCCAAGAGCAAAGATATCAAATATCAGCGCTATTGCAAGCTAAAAAAGGCATGAGTGAAATAGCTAGAATTATTGGCTGTCATAAATCAACGGTGAGTCGAGAGATAAGGCGAAACATGGGACAAAGGGGTTATCGCCCCAAACAAGCCCATCGATTGGCAAACGCGCGCAAAGTTGTGAATAGCTCACAGATCAGCCGCTTTGGCTGGTGCTATATTGATCATCTACTCAGCAAGCACTACTCACCTGAGCAAATCACAGGGCGACTGAGAATGCTGGGTTGGCAAGAGGTCCCAAGCCATGAATCGATATATCAACACATCTATACTGACAAAAAGGCAGGGGGTAACTTACATAGCGCCCTTAGATGTCAAAAGCG
>NZ_AYYA01000012.1:0-7026 GCF_000511065.1 Psychrobacter sp. TB67 | reverse complement strand
TGAGCTATGCTGAAGAAACCGTAGAGATAAACTTGGTAAACTAAGCGTATTAATCGGAGTTTATCATGACCAAGAAAGTAAGAACCTACAGTGACGAATTTAAAGCAGAAGCTGTCAAGAAGATATCAGACAATAATGGCAATATCTCGGCTACCGCAAAGCAGCTTGGCATTGCCATGCAAACGCTATCAAATTGGCATAACAAAGCCAATCAAGGCAAGCTTATCGGCACAGAACAATATGATCCTGATCTTATGACAGCGCTTCAAGAAATAAAGCAGCTCAAGCGACAACTTAAAGTTGCCGAGGAGGAGCGAGAGATATTAAAAAAGGCCACGGCGTACTTCGCGAAAAACAGTTAGTAAAGTACGCCTTTATTAAGGATAACCAGCAGATATTTAGTATCACAGCTATGTGCCGTGTACTAAAGGTTAAGCATTCTAGCTACTACGACTGGCTGAGTCGTGATATCAGCGATCAACAGATACATCGCAACCAGTCTGAGCTGCTGGTTAAAGCCGCGCACAGTGAAACAAAGGAGCGCTATGGATATGAGCGTCTGCATGCGCATCTAAGTGAGCGAGGCCATGACATTAGCCTATACATGGTGAGACGCATCAAAGAAGAGCACGGCATCAAATGCCGACGTCATAAGCGCTTTAAAGTGACCACCGACTCTAATCACAACAAGCTGGTTTATCCAAACGTGCTCGATCAGCAGTTTGATGCCAAGCGTCCTAATGAGTCTTGGGTCAGTGACATTACTTATATCTGGACAAATGAGGGCTGGCTGTACTTAGCAGGGGTCAAAGATCTATACACCAAAGAGCTGGTTGGCTACGCCATTAATAAACGCATGACTGCTGATTTAGTCTGTCGTGCACTAAATATGGCAATCAAGAACAGACGACCAGGCAAAGGGCTGATTGTGCATTCTGACAGAGGCAGTCAGTACTGTAGCCACGCTTATCACAAAATCATCAAGCAGCATCAGTTTACAGGCTCAATGAGTGCTAAAGGCAACTGCTTTGACAACGCACCCATAGAAAGCTTCTGGGGCATATTAAAGAACGAGCTGGTGTATCACCAAGACTATAAAACTAGATTTGCCGCCATTACCGATATCATTGGATATATTGAACTATATTACAACCAAACGAGAACTCAAAAGAGCTTGGGCTATAAATCGCCAAGACAGGTGTGGTTTGATTATTATCGTCAAGCTGCGTAATTAAATCTCCCAAGTTTAACTGTACGGATTTGACGGCAGGGGTCATAATAATGGAGAGCATCCTAAATTTTGTGTAAGTATTTAATCTAAACGTCAGTTACACAGAATCTGGGATGGTCTCAATTATGGATGATAAAAAATTTCTCTTACAATCATTATGGATAATCGGTCTAATTCTGTTATTAGCAATCCTTCTTTCGATTAGGTTTGCCAAAATGTTGTAATGCTTATAATTGCTGTATTTTTTTGATAAGTATTGATGTGGGGGATTACCGCATTATTTACAGAAATGGGTACTCTATTACTACGTAGCTATGTTAAGAACGGTGTATTTACCTCATTCAATTTGAACTCATTATATCCACTCAATACGCCTTTTGATCTTTATTTACAGGTATCACAACGTCATATAAAAATCGATTTAATGCAGTAAGGCTTGATAATAACCATTATCTTGCATTCATAATCGCTTTTCTGCAAAATGGCTTATCTATAATCGCTTGAGCCACTCATAATGAATACCCCTATCTCAGATCCTATTGGCGCAGCATGGCTTATCCGTTATGCCAGCATCGAGCTGGTTTCCCCTTTATATGTCAGCAGCAGTATCGGTGGACGCAGACAAACCTATAAAGACGGTGACGTCATTCATAACACTTATCAGGAAACCGCGCGTCCACTGGACACAATCATTGCGCACTTACAGTTTCACATGCGTCATGAAGTACTGAGTTTAGAGTTACTGACTCGTTTGTTTAAGCAGATAGGGGCAAATGACGTGCAAGCATGGGTAAACGCTGAGCCGACAGGCAGCTATGCCCGTAGAATGGCTTTCTTATATGAATGGCTTATGGATAAGCGTTTAGAGGTACCGAGTAATATAGGCGGTAACTATGTGGATGCTTTGGATACCAAGAAATTGGTTACTTCAAGTCCTTCGCAGGTTATCAAGAACGCCCGCTGGCGTATCAATGACAACCTAGCAGGAACCCGTCATTTCTGTCCGATGCTGGTGAAAACAGAGGCTTTTACACAAGCAGCTGCACTCGATATTGCCATGATGGTTGACAAACTTAACGATGAATTTGGGCAAGACTTACTGATGCGCGCCTCCGTATGGATGACATTACGAGAGAGTAAAGCCAGTTTTACTATAGAAGGTGAAGGGAAAGAGTTAAAACGTATTGAACGTTTCGCCGATGTAATGGCAAGGCGTACCGGCAAGGGCGATATCCCGCTTGATCCTGAATCACTAGCAGAGCTGCAACAAGAGATACTCGGCAGCAAAACGGTTATCCAGCAGTATGGTGTCCGTCAATCACCAGTTTTTGTGTCGCATACTCAGGTCAATGGCTTTAAAGAGATTGTGCACTATATCGCGCCACCTGCTGATGACATTGCTGAAAAGCTCAAAGGGTTACAGGCATTTATGGAAAAGACCGAGGGACAATCGGCACTGATACGTAGTGCGGTTGCTTCCTTTGCTTTTGTGTATATTCATCCGCTGGCTGATGGCAATGGCCGAGTACATCGCTTCTTAATTAACGATGTACTCAGACGCGACCAGGTCATTCATGAGCCGATTATCCTACCTATATCGCAAGCCATCGCTGAGCATCCCTCAGACCGTCATGCGTATGATAAAATTTTAGACCGTGTATCCGTGCCACTTATGGAGCAAATCCGTGATCATTACAGCTTTGATAAAAAGGCAGTTACCTACCCTGATGGTATTCGCTCAAACTTAAATTTTGAAAACACTCACCTCATTCAACCTGCATGGCGCTTTATGGATCTAACGCCTCACGTTCAGTACTTATCAGGACTCATTGCTCACGTTATTGAAAAAGAGATGCATAACGAGTCACAGTACCTAAGAAAGCATGACTATGCACGATTGGCGATAAAAGAGATTGTTGAGATGCCCAACAGCTATGCCGATAGAATCATTCGCAGTATGCTACAAAATAAAGGCACTAAGAGTAATAAGCTACTTAAGGACTATCCTTTTTTAGCAAATGAGGCAGTTTGGGATGACATTTTCTCTATCGTTGTAGAGACCTTTAAAGATGAAGCAAATGGTTTGAATAGTTAGAACAAATCCTGCTATACGCAGGAAAATCTGCCTTGATAATCAAGCTCAAGCTAGTATTAGTATCATCGTTGCGATAATGATTGGTTTATAAAAGATTCGGCTAAAATACTGCAACCTGAAACGTAATCAATATTTTTCTTACTTAAACAGAATATATCAGAGGAACTCTAATAACAGACCATTTTTATTTGACAAGGTTATTACAGATCCTCAAAATAATTTTGAGTATTTGAGTATTTGAGTATTTGAGTATTTGAGTATCGACCCATTTTTATAGCTACAACAGCTATCAGTTGACGAAAACACTTAGCCGTAGCTTGCATTTCAGTATAGCTATGTCCAGATTTTAGGAGGTTAGCGATAATCTTACGTTTCTCGGAATCTTTCATACGTCCTGAATACTTATCTTCTGTATTAGCACGAGCAATACCTTGCATCTGACGGTTACGCCGATCTTCATAGTCCTTTCTAATAGCAGCGAGCATATCAAGTAACATTGAATTGATGGCTTGCAACACGCTACTCATAAATTCAGTGCTATTCTCAGATTGAAGCGCCATATGTGAGGTCGGCAGCTCTTTTGATACGACTGCCAACTTTTTCTCTGATAGCATTCTTTTGAGAGTAACCTAATCAGCTTGTTTCAAACGTGCTAAGCGGTCAAACTGCTCAACCAAAATCACATCGCCTTCGTGGGTTTGAAAAATGAGATAGTGTATCGCCAAGATAGGTGTAGTTTGATTTTTACTGTCAGGCTGCGTCACTAAAATCCGCGAAGTTTGTTACTACGGATTTGATAGTAGAGATCAGATGGATTGACCATCAGTTCGTCATACACAAAGAGTTGTGCCACAAGTCTACAACCCTCCATTATTATTTTCAGAGTGAAGACTTACCTGAGAGCTACCTTCTTGATGCTCATCTTTATTCTCTTTAAGGTTGGTCCGGCTCTCGTTATTTTGTTTTGTTCTAATACCATTCAATTCAAGGGCCGCTGCAAAAGCATGCTTATCAGGCATACTAATATGGTTTTCATTTTCTAATGGCCTATCTCTTTCAGATAAATGAGCAACTGATAACAGTTGATCGTTTTTTTTCTGGTCTTTAGTATTGAAAGTATCTACTAGAAGATATAAAGAGACTGGAATTAAAAAAATTGCTATTATTATTCTTTTGGTGAGCGCCTTGTTAGGACGAGACTTCCATTTATACAGTGGTGCCAATAACATGAGTACGCAAATAATGGCTAGTAAAAAATTAAAGAAGGAGTCTGCGATGGAATTAAATACATTAGCAATCATAATCTAATCCTTATGCATTACTTAACTTTTTTATTTGTATTGTTTCTAGGTTTAGTCTAAAAGTCAGTTCTAAAGTGGGCTGATAGATAACATATAGTTAAGTCTTTATAACGTTATTCCAAAGCTTGGTCACAAATGTGTCATCGTCATGGACAATGCCAGATTTCATAAGAACAAACGTATCAAAAAGCTATTAAACCGACACGGTCACCGTATACTCTGGCTACCGCCTTACAGTCCTGATCTAAATCCTATTGAACACAAATGGGCTGAGGTAAAAAAGCTCAGGCAGGGCTGGGGTGAGAATGATCTAAATCATTTATTCAGCAATGTCTGCTGTTACAACTTTAAGTTGGATTGACTATATCTTATTTAAGATCAGATAAAATAAATGACTATTTATTGAGGATATGAGTCTTTATGAATTGTTGATCGGGATTTTCTAAATCATCATTTTAAACCCCTATAACAAATCATAATTTGATCTTTTGATAACAAATAAGGTAAAGATTTTTTTAATTACATTGGGATTTCAGCCATTCGCTTAATTTAATAATATCATCCTGATTATTCTTTAATTCCTTGCAAACGAAGTAAAATTGGTCCCCTGTTAGAAATTCGTGCATTGGAATTCTAACGATATTTTGTTTATAAGCGTCATCCTGCATCATATAATTATTGGTAAGAGTAATGCCCAGATTGTACCTTGCGGCTTCTATCGCTAGTAGTACATGACTAAAATGATTTATCTTTATATCGCTTGGCAATTCAAATCCGCCTGCCTTACACCACCGCAGCCAATCCTCTGCTGTATTCACGCTTGTATCTGCATATCTCACAGACAATATTGGATGCCGCCACAATGCGTCAGGAAGGGGTTTATCTCTTATTTTCTCCCAAAGCTTTTGACCACACACAGGATATAAAGTTTCAGTAAATAAAAACTTACTGATGAAAGCATGTGGAGGAGGATCGACGGTGATATAACAATCGGCCCTTTGCTCATTATAATCAGAGGGATGATTAACCATATCTAAAGTGAGTTCTATTTCTGGATACTGTCTATAGAAGTCTTCTAGTCGAGGAATCAACCAATTCACTGCGACTGAACTGTACAGAGCTAAGCGTATATGCCCAGGTTTTCCATGTTTAATAATCTGACTACTATCTGAAAGTAGACCCAATGCGCCACTCACATCTGTGAAATAACGCTCACCAACCTCTGTCAACGAAAAGGTCCGGCCTTGCCTGTAAAACATTGCTTCCCCAAGATACTCTTCAAGGATGCGTATTTGGTGACTCACGGCACTTTGTGTCACATTGAGGCTTTCTGCTGCTTTTGAAAAGCTGTTAAGCCGTGCAACGGACTCGAAGCACTGTATTGCACGCAGCGGTGGTAAATCCATTATTACCTCAGGTAATACTAAATATGTTTTATATCATTATACATCATACCGTTACTTGAATATACTGCCTGACAGATCGTTAAATCAGCATGAACCCATTGGGGTTTTAACAGTTTCTGAATTTAGAGTAGGGCGAGGAGGCTAAGAATGCCAAAGATGAGTGTTGCATTTGCCATGACGCTATTGGTACTAGGAAATATCATTGCGGTCTTCTCAGACGCCTTGATAAAGGCCTTGCCCTCTGAGACGGCGGTATATCAATTTATCCTGTTTCGTCAATGCACAGCGGTTTTAATGCTGTTGCCATTTTGCTTAATTAATAAAAAGAACAAGTTATTCAGTAATATAAAATGGCACTTTGTTCGTAGTCACGTGTGGTTGTTAGGTGTGATATTCATGGTACTGTCTCTTCAAGTATTACCTCTCGCGACTGCGAACGCCATTTTTTATGCCGCCCCTTTATTTGTATTACCATTAGGTTTTTTATTTTACCTAGATTCAAATAAGAAGTGCAACGTTTTAAAAGAATGAGTTGAAGAGTAAGATGTGCCGTGTTGCATTTCAAACTTCAACTCCTACATATCAGAACGTTATGAAACACTATACACATCTTACCCAAGAGCAAAGATATCAAATATCAGCGCTATTGCAAGCTAAAAAAGGCATGAGTGAAATAGCTAGAATTATTGGCTGTCATAAATCAACGGTGAGTCGAGAGATAAGGCGAAACATGGGACAAAGGGGTTATCGCCCCAAACAAGCCCATCGATTGGCAAACGCGCGCAAAGTTGTGAATAGCTCACAGATCAGCCGCTTTGGCTGGTGCTATATTGATCATCTACTCAGCAAGCACTACTCACCTGAGCAAATCACAGGGCGACTGAGAATGCTGGGTTGGCAAGAGGTCCCAAGCCATGAATCGATATATCAACACATCTATACTGACAAAAAGGCAGGGGGTAACTTACATAGCGCCCTTAGATGTCAAAAGCG
>NZ_AYYA01000011.1:0-9951 GCF_000511065.1 Psychrobacter sp. TB67 | reverse complement strand
CGTTTTTATTCTTTATCATTTGGGACTTATCAAAACGCTCTGAAGCCGGTCGCGCCGGTACTTTTTGGATGTTTTTAGCGCTTGGTGCGGGCTTTATAGGATTTATACTCAAGGTGCTAATAGAAGTGGCGTTTAACAAATGGTTCATTTAAACAGATCTCTTATTTATAAACCATAAGAAAAACGGATAGCGCTATTCGTCAATGATAATATGACTGACCCTGTCGCTAATAGACAAAGTCACCAATAAAGAGCCGTCGCTGCCAAAGTCATTATTCATGTTGTTTATGTGAGTGTATTAAAGCAAATCATTCACTTATCTGACTGCGGGATAACGTCACTCACGTAAGTCGGCAGATCCCACGCGCCACCGGCGAAACCCCGGCACATTCCTGTGCTGGAATCTTCTGCTTGAACAAAGTCTTTTCCATCCCAAACCCATATCGCCCGATTCCAGCAATCGCCAACCCCGCGGTCTTTGTGTGTTGCCCAAATCTCGCCATTAGAATAATCATTGCCCATGGTAGTAATTAGCTGCGAACGACGGGGTTTTGCCTTGTCAATCAGCCAATAACCATAGCCTTCGTTGTATGCGCCCTGCCAACAAATATGACTGGCTAATGTATGGGTAGCATCTACGGGTGTAAATTCCCAGTCTAGCCTATCAGCGCCATATTCTTGCATTCGTTGGTACGCTTCGGTCTTTGGATTGACCAGCTCACAGTCTCCCATATCGTCTTCAGAGCCGATAAGCTCCTTAGCATCAATATCAATCCACTTATTTATATTTTTTTGAAAATACACTAGCTTTGCAGGGTCGAGCTGCTGTTTATCATCATCCGAATATGAATATGCTTTTTTAATCACAGGTTTTGCTTTGGCTGCTTTAGGCGTTTGCCGATTAGGATTGTTTTTGCTCACTAGTGCTATCGATGTGCCCACTCGCCCTTGCACCTCGTCAAGCTTGAGCAGCACGGCACTCATGCCTTTATCGCTGATTATCCAACGATCATCACCCGCTCTTATCTCTATCTTAGTATTTTGACGCGAATGACTTAGAAGCTGCTGAGTTTGCTTAGTATTAAGCTCACCCTTCTCAATGGCACCATAATTTTTATTGTTTAGCCAAAGCTCTGTTGCCCTCAATTCATTGTCGCTACTATCCACCTTGTCTTCTTGGTATTCAAAAGCCACCTGTACATCTGGTATCGACTTTTGCGGTAAGGCTGTCAACAAAATCGAGGCAGGCGTATCCAACATACTCTCATCCGCATAACCCGCTGCTCGGCAAGTCAAGGTATTATCACAGACCAGTTGCCAATCATCCTGTACAAAGCCCCACCCTTCAAATGGCGTACCATAGGCAGCATGAGCAGATATGGACGTCAATGGCAGCAAACCCATCATGGCACTGAGTAAAATCGTTAATTTTTTCACTGCCCATTTTCCTTATGGTAGGTAAGTACGAGCTACTTTTTGGCAATCAAGGTCGCGCGCATCGGTGCAGGATAGCCTTCGAGGGTTTTGCTAGAATCATTGGGGTCTAAAAAATCGGCTAACGAATGATAGGTCATCCATTCCGTTTTACGTTGTTCCTCAATCGAGGTTACGGCTACATCTACGCAGCGCACGTCTGAGAATCCAGCCTTTTCTAGCCAGCCAATTAATGCGGCGACTGACGGCAAAAAATACACGTTATTCATTTGCGCATAGCGATCATGCGGCACCAGTACCGTATTGGCATCGCCTTCAATGACCAAAGTCTCAAGCACCAACTCACCACCTTTTACCAACTGTCCTTTGAGTTGTTGCAGGTGCTCAAAGGGTGACTGACGATGATACAGCACGCCCATACTAAACACGGTATCAAACAGCTGACTGTGCTCTGGCAATGCTTCTAATGGCACGGGAATATAATGGGTACGATAACGACCTGTACCATGAACATGAGTATGAGCATCAGCGTTACCCACAAAATGACGAATCGCCATAAACTGATGATAAAACAGGCAAGACGGATCAATGATAATTACTGTATCCGCGCCAGCCCCTGCCATACGCCAACCGTGATAACCGGAGCCGCCGCCGACATCTAAAACACGCCGACCTTTTAAATTTCCTAAATGCGGTGCGACCCGCTGCCACTTCCAATCACTGTGCCACTCGGTATCTATAAAAATTGGCGCGGCTTGTTGATCTTCATTCTGACCACTATCGACTTGACCACCAATCTGAAAAGGCCCTTTGCGCCATGGCATCAATTGCTTTAGTAGCGCCATGGTTTGTTTGCGCTCAGAGTCACTCAACGGCGCATTAATCGTCAATATGTCACTGTCCAAATCCACATTATAAACGGCTAATGTTGGCAAACGTGCTACCGACGCTTGATAAGCCGGCGCATGCGCATAGTTGGCTTTATCCTTGATATCATTTAACCACGTGGGTAATTTTGACAGCCACTCATAGGCGCTCGGCTGCTGCTGTGCCAGCTCTAATAAGGTTAAATACAGTTCGCGTTCGGCGTGGATGATAGTGTCGTTAAGCATAAAAGCAGATTACCGTGTTGATTGTTATTTAAATGGATAATAATGAAAACAGTGAAAGTAAAGAAAAAGCAAAAAAAATGAGCCTCAAGATTGGAGTGCTTTAAAAGTGGGCAAATATGCGAGGCATAGCTCGGTGTTCTTTAAAACTTTATTCGCGCCTCGTCCCTCGGCAAAAAACTCGTCTTGCGCTCGGGTAAATCAGCCGTAGGGTGCGCCCAGCGCACCAGTTTAAAGAGATATACTATTCAAAAGACATTATATTTGCTGTTTCTAGTATTATTTTTATAGCTCTACCCTTATAGGGCATACCGTCCATAAAATTGCTTATATAGACACCCCATTCATTTTTCTTTTCATCGTCTGGCACATATGCTTCTGTGTTAATACTACAATCTTTTGCAAGAATTACCATAATCACTTCAAACGCTTCAGTTCTAACAACAGTATCAAGATGACTAAAACTTCCATCATTAATAACTGGTATTTCTTTTACTCCTAAGAAATCACCTAATAGACTAGCATCAATGTCTTCATTTTTTATTTTGCCTAAGAGTGTAGGTTTAAAGCATACTAACATTACAGCAATTAATCGTAGCAAGGCTTGGCCCAAATATATTCCTTCAAAGAAGGTTTCTGAGCTAGAAAAACTCTGCACAACTTGTATATGTAAAATAAGCGTTTCTATCTCTCTGAGAGAAATTTTCTGATACTTAATAAGACTTTCAATAGCTCTTCTAAAATAATTTGAGTTTAAAAGATTGTTAGGCAAACACTCTTTTTCTCTCGCTAGCTTAAAGAAATGATCAGTAGCTGCCAAAACAAGGTTGTTTAAATCTCTAGTAGAGTAAGGTGACAGTTCAAACCTGAACTTTATAAACTTATCTAAGTAGCGTTGTGCATCAACTGCCTGACCATAACAATGGTTTATAGAAGCTCTTAACTGCTGGGTATTAGTGATAAGTACAAAGCTAACACCTTCAACATCAAACGTATGCTTGATTATCTCAAGCATATCGACTGCGAAGTTTGGTCTACAGCGATCAAGTTCATCTATAAATATAACGATAGGATCGTGAGATGCAATCGCTGTTAGAGCAGTTTGCAACGTTTTTAAACTCTTCTCTGCCTCTACATGATCTTTGAGTATGAGCTCTGCTGTTTTGTCGATTGACTCATCAGCAGCTTTTTGAATTACTTCATCGAAATCGTTTGTAATATCCGCAAAGTCTTGTCTTAGAAGATGAGAAACACTAGCCTTAGCTACTGTTTTAAGAGTATAGCGTACAGCTGGTAATACTCTATTTATAAAAGCTTTCCTACGTGGACCTTCAGGTAATATTTTAATTATTTCTGCCAGTACAGTCATCAAAGGCTCATCAACATGATCAGCTTTAAAAGCGTCAATATAAATTATATTGTGTGTACTATCTTCCTTCATTAGATTAATAAGTTTATGACAAAACTCAGTTCTACCTGTTCCCCAACTACCATCAATGACCATTGGCGAAATATCTATATCAGACTTCAAAAGTTTGATAGCTTTTTCGGCGATACTTTTTCGCTTGAACTCATCGCGACCGTCAAACGTTTTTGATCTGATATTCATATCCATTTTTTCATTCCTTGTAATTATTGTAATAAAATATTCTTTAACAACGATAAATACAGGCAAAGACACAGTGTCGCCGCTAGCCTCGATTGCAGCGTCTATCCTGTTTGGGTGCATGAGCTGCGACGGCTTGGCTTTGGGGTGTCTCGCGAAGCAAGAGACGCGCCAAGCCTTAGCCTATCGCCTCATGCAAACAAGCAGATAATAGCGAAAAGCGAGATTGGCTCCCAAAAAACTTATTTAAACGCCACCACAGAAACGAAATTCAAAAACTGAAACCATGTCAGATGACGCTTAAAACCAACATCACTCAACCGTGCATGATGCTCATCTAAGGTATCGGTAATCAAGACGTTTTCTAGCGCATTACGCTTGCCGCTAATTTCCATCTCGGTATAGCCATTGGCGCGCTTAAAGTCGTAATAACGCTCAACCAACCATGCATCATACTGCTCATCAAACGCATGGGTTTTCTCAGTTAGTACTAGTATGCCACCTTCACTTAATGCGGCATAAATTTTCTCTAATACTGCAACTCTATCGGCAGCAGGTAAAAACTGTAACGTTAAGTTCAAAATCACCATATCGCAGGGTTCAAGCTCAACATCGCGAATATCAGCGGTAATTACTTCTATATCGTGCTCAGGATAATTATCACTCAATAAAGTCGTCGCTTCAGCGGTCATCGCAGGTGAGATATCAATCGCTTTAATTTGCAGGTCTTGTGGCTCAAACTCGCCAGCGAGTGCCATACTTGCGCCACCAAGCGAGCAACCCAAATCATAAATGCGACTGACACGCTGACCCTTATCATCCTGCTGGCGATATTTACAATGACGACGGGCAAATATGGGTAGCATTGCCAGCACCTGACCATAACCAGGCACACTGCGACGAATCATATCAGGGAAACAAGCCACCACTTGCTCATCAAAGGAAAAGCGCGCCGCTTTATCGAGTGGCGTTGTGAATAAGGTGTCATGTTTGATAGCAGGCTTGGCTTGGTTCATGGTGCGACTCGTTTTTGGTTTTTGGTTTTTGGTTTTTGGTTTTTGGTTTTCGACATTGAAACTTTGATTGGGAAATGCTCAGTGGTTCTGATCGATACTATTTAATCGATGCTATTCAACTGATAGCGTTAGCCCAGAGCGGACTAACGTAGCAAAAGCCCATTATAACATTACTGTTTGTTACTTATCGCAGCCAACTGCCCTGCTAAGCTGATTAGGTCGCGCTAAGGGTAATAAACTCTTCAAAGTAACAAGTCATTGAAAAGTGACAACATTGTAACCAAATAAAGACCTTAGCCTATCTCTATAACAACATCTATAATAATAGGAAAAATTATGCAAACCATTATATTAGGCGGTGGCTGTTTCTGGTGCACCGAATCTGTATTTTTATCCGTCAAAGGCGTACAGTCTGTCGTTTCAGGCTATATGGGCGGCGATGCTGTCTCTGCTAACTATGAAGCCGTCTGCGGCGGCGACACCGGACACGTTGAAGTCATCAAGGTTAAGTTTGATGAATCTATCGTCCCGTTAGAAGTCATACTCGATGTTTTCTTTGCCACTCATGATCCCACCACGATGGATCGTCAAGGCAATGATGTTGGTAGCCAATATCGCAGCGTGGTGTTTTACACAGACGAAGATCAAAAACCAACCGTCGATCGCACAATCAACAAACTACGCGACATGGGTCTCAACGTCGTCACAGAAGTACACCCTGCCGTTGAATTTTATCAAGCAGAAGAGACCCATCAAGACTTCTTCAATAGAAATCCGGGACAGGCTTATTGCAACTTCGCCATACCGCCAAAGCTTGCCAAATTGCGTAAAGAGTTCAGTAAGTACATGGTGAGCTAAACAAAACGTTAAATAAGAAACTGCTGAAAAAGCATAGTTCTTAGAGCGACTTTTAATCATAGCCAAACGCTTATTCCATAGGCGTTTGGCTTTTTAATACCCTTAGTATTATTAACCAAAAAGCTATTATAAAAATAACTAATAATATAAACTTCAATGAATAAAGGCGAACTTATGAACCCTGAATTTTGGCAAACGCGCTGGCAAGACAAGCGCATTGGTTTTAACCAGTCTGAAGTGAATCCGTTATTAATGACGTACTTTAGCCATTTAAACGTGCCCGCTGGTGGTCGAGTATTTGTGCCTTTATGTGGTAAGTCGATCGATATGGCATGGCTAAAAGCGCAAGGCTATGACGTGGTTGGCGTCGAACTGGTTGAGACAGCCGTACAAGAATTCTTTGCTGAACAAAATATCGTGCCTACTGTACATCAGCATGCAAATAATCCAGCGATTAAGTATTATCAAGGTCAGCTGGCAGGACGAACAATCACGTTATGGGTCGCTGATATTTTTGCGCTAACAGCTGAAGATATTGGCTTTGTCGATGCAGTATATGATAAAGCGGCATTAATTGCCCTGCCAACCAATATGCGTGTGAAATATAGCGAGCACGTACACAAACTTGGTGTTAATGTGAGTAATAAAGCAGCGCCGCAACTGTTGCTCACATTGAATTATGATCAAAGTAAAAAGGATGGGCCGCCCTTCTCCATCAGTAGCGAGCAAATACAGCAATACTATGGCGAGCACTATCATATTAGCGAGCTGATAAATGAACCTGCTACTATTGGCTCCGCACCTGAGCTAAAAGTCACTGAGCATGTTTGGCTGTTGAATTAAATATAAGCTTAATTATCGCAATGATTCAATAGTGATTAAGCGACGATTAAATCATAACGGAGAAACCTAATGAAAGCTCTAGTTAGTCTCGTCAGCTTAATCGCCTTTTTGCTGGTGGCGTTACCCGGTCCGCTTTATAAATATGGCATCGTCGATTTGGGTACCGCCTTTACGGGATTTAAATTCGGCGTGTTTGCTGGCATCGCTGCCCTTATCTTACTCGTTTTACAAATGATATTTAAACGCAAAACAGTGACACTTGGTAGCACGGTAATAGCGCTGCTACTGTCTGCTATTGCCATAGCTATGCCGCTAAGTATGATGAATAAAGGCAAAAGTGTACCGCCTATTCACGATATATCGACCGACTTGATTAATCCACCTAAGTTTGTGGCCATTGCCCCACTACGCGCTGATGCGCCAAATCCCGTTGAGTACGCAGGTGCGGAAGCTGCAAAACAACAACGTGACGCCTATCCGGATCTGCAAACCTTAACCTATACGCAATCAAAGTCTGAATTGGTCAAGGCGACCGAACAAGCCATCAATAATTTAGGCTGGGATTTGGTAAATAGTGATGTGGATAAAGGCATTGTCGAAGCGACAGATAGTACGATGTGGTTCGGCTTTAAAGACGACGTTGTCGTACGTGTGACGGATAACGGCAGTGAGCGTCTGCTCGATATTCGCAGTAAGTCACGGGTTGGCGGTAGCGATTTGGGCAAAAATGCAGAGCGCATTCATAACTTTATTAATGAGTTGGATAAGGTTTTGGAGAAGTAGTTGGGTTTTAGTGAAAATAAGGATCTACTAAGATGCTAGGCATTTTGACACTAGACTTTTCCATCCAAAACCCTCTCCTAACCTCACGCCAGCGTCCATTTATAGTAACTGAGTGCTTCGATACCTTTTCTTTACTATTTAGATTGGTTACTCTAAGTCCATACTACCTTAACCAGTTCTGCATCCTCTTTTAATGACCACTTTGACGTTTATAGGACATTTTCATGCGTTTGACTCCAGTTTCTACTTTATCGATACTTAGCCTTGCTGTTGGTTTGAGTTTTGCTAGCACTGCCCAAGCGGCCAAACCTCCAGCCCCAGACTTATCTAATGCCGAGCTGCAACAATGTTTAGATGGATTAAAAAACTCTAGCAAATTTAGCGGAGTTGATGGTTATACCTTTAACAACTATCGCCCAAGCCAGCCTGATCCTAGCGTCATTCAATCGTTGAACTATCAACCAGAGTTTCAAAAAGACGTTTGGGATTATCTCTCATCACTGGTCGATAGCGAGCGTGTCGAAGATGGTATCCGCGCCAAGCGTCAATGGAGTGATACGCTACGTAAAATCGAATCACGCTATGGGGTCAAAGCCGAGCACGTACTAGGCGTCTGGGGTGTTGAGTCAAACTTCGGTCAGACATTGGGCAAAAAGCCGTTGTTTGAATCCCTAGCGACGCTGTCTTGTTTTGACCGTCGTCAGAGCTACTTTCAAGGTGAATATGCCAATGCACTAAAAATCGTCCAAAATGGCGATATCGCGCCCAGCGATATGACTGGCTCATGGGCAGGCGCTTTTGGGCAAACGCAGTTTATGCCGAGCACCTTTTTAGAATTGGCCGTTGATTTTGATGGCGATGGTCGTCGCGACTTGGTCAATAGCGTCCCTGATGCGCTAGCCTCTACCGCTAACTTCTTGGACAATCGTGGTTATCGTACTGGCGAGCCGTGGGGTTACGAAGTCAAGTTGCCCAGTGGTTATTGGGCCGCCTCTGACCGAAAGAACAAAAAGTCTATCAGCCACTGGCGCGATCAAGGGCTAACGCTCGCCAATGGCAGTCCATTGCCTTACGACTTGAATAGTGCAGGATTACTATTACCTGCAGGCGCTGAAGGCCCTGCTTTCTTAGTGGGTAAAAACTTCGATACGTTTTATTCGTACAACGCGTCAGAGAACTACGCCTTAGCCATCGCGCATTTGTCAGACCTAATTACCAAAGAAGACAGCAGCAAAACTGACTTCGTCACTGCTTGGCCTACCGATGATCCGGGTATCAGTCGCCAGCAAGCCAAAGACATTCAGCAAGCGCTGTTAAATGCTGGTTATGATATTGGTGAAGTCGACGGCATTATTGGAGACAATACTCGCACTGCGATTCAGCAGTACCAAACCAGTAAGGGCATCTTCCCCGCTGATGGACGCGCAGGACAGAAATTTTACCGTTCAATCATTGGAAATGCAGGAAACATAGCTCCAAGAAGCACACAATATGGCAACCAATATGGCAACCAATATGGGCAACCAGCGAACAGTCAGCCTTTACAGCCTGCCTCTGCTGATCGCATGGGACAGTTGATTCAACAACAAACGAGCAGTCCCATCACTTACTCCCCTCAGTCGTCAGTCCAACCATCAAGTTCTGGCAATACGCGTTATCGCCGCGTGACAAGTGCCGATGGTAGCGTGAAGCTCGTGCGTGTTGACGAAGGTTCATAGCACTACAGCATGTCCTCATTTTTATTACTATTTTTAAAATGAGGGCATGCGCTAAGTTTGTGATAAACCTAATTGTTATAGACCTAGATTCAAATAAGAAGTGCAACGTTTTAAAAGAATGAGTTGAAGAGTAAGATGTGCCGTGTTGCATTTCAAACTTCAACTCCTACATATCAGAACGTTATGAAACACTATACACATCTTACCCAAGAGCAAAGATATCAAATATCAGCGCTATTGCAAGCTAAAAAAGGCATGAGTGAAATAGCTAGAATTATTGGCTGTCATAAATCAACGGTGAGTCGAGAGATAAGGCGAAACATGGGACAAAGGGGTTATCGCCCCAAACAAGCCCATCGATTGGCAAACGCGCGCAAAGTTGTGAATAGCTCACAGATCAGCCGCTTTGGCTGGTGCTATATTGATCATCTACTCAGCAAGCACTACTCACCTGAGCAAATCACAGGGCGACTGAGAATGCTGGGTTGGCAAGAGGTCCCAAGCCATGAATCGATATATCAACACATCTATACTGACAAAAAGGCAGGGGGTAACTTACATAGCGCCCTTAGATGTCAAAAGCG
>NZ_AYYA01000010.1:0-66965 GCF_000511065.1 Psychrobacter sp. TB67 | reverse complement strand
GGTGTAATGGACAAAATTCATGCTAAAAAGTAGAAGGTAGTCGCTAATGGACATAATTCATGCTATTTGAGTGACTTCGACCCTAAAAAGTCTTTAATAAACCGTAACTTACGGTACTCATTTAACCCATGATGACTGTGCAATTGTCGCTTTAGCTCACTGAATAACCCTTCAAGAGAATTGGTCGTATTTGGTATATCTAAGTGCTCATATTCTCGATAAGTAAACAGCCAGTTACTATTGGTTCGTAGACTACGATAAGCACTTCTAAGACGCTTGTGCGTGTACCACGTTCTACCAGTATCAGTATTGATGCTACGTTCACTAAGATAGGCTTCATGAGTCAAATACCAGTGATCTAAGCGCTTTATGAACGCTGTCTTATCAAGCTGTATTATGTTTAAAGCGAGCTGTCTAAGCTCAATACTGGCGATGTTCTTAGGGCGACGAGTGAGGTAGCGGGTCACTATTTGTACTTGATGAAACTGGCACATTTGACAAGGTATACCGGTAAATAGCGTACGCAGTCCTCGTCTACCATCGCAGGTAATACTTTGTATATCAACGCCTAACGATGCTAGGTGATCAATCCCTTGCTTATAAGCACTATTAGTTTCATGACTGACTATCGCGTAATAAAGAACGGTTTTAGTGGTGTTATCCATAAAGACCATTAAACCAAACTTGCGACCAAAGTAAGTGGTGTCCATGATGATATTAGCAGTCTTTGGTCGTTTAACCTGATACTCGATACTGACTTTATCTAAGCGTCTTTGAATGGTTTTAAGACTACAGTGGTATTTATCAGCCAGTTGTTGGTAAGTCTGTTTACCTTGGGTATATTCAGTCCAAAGTGTTTGGTTATTGAGTCTGTTGCCACCTAAAAACTGCCGTCTGCAAGCTAGGCATTGATACTGCTGTTTGCCAAGCTTACGTCCATTCTTCTTGGTGTGTTTATCACTACAAAAAGGGCAGTTTTTTGATTCATGGCGTTCATTCCTTGCAAATATAGACAGTATATAGCGTTAGACCCTATGACAGCATGAATAATGTCCATTACACCCGATATTAAGTACCAATATATACTGTTTATTTTCTTTTGTGAAGAGTAAAAGCCAGTTAAATTAATAAATAGATAGGCCGTTAATGCCTCATCTCTTTTATAAATACCGCATTGCGGTTTTTTAAACCAAAAGTATTGTAATCCAATAAATTATCGATTATGCTGTTTATTCAAATTAATTATAAAGCCCTCATCAATCAATATTAGACGTCATCTAAACAAGGAAGAATCACATGATTAGAGATAAGGAAGTACTCGACCATATCGTCCAAACCATTCGTCAATTTGTGAATAACCAACTGATCCCAAAAGAAGACTGGGTGGCAGAAAATGATCGTCTGCCAGAAGAGATTATTAGTCAGATGCGTGAGCTGGGTCTATTTGGACTGACTATTCCCGAGGAATACGGTGGACTTGGCGTTACGATGGAAGAAGAGGTCACATTGGCATTTGAGTTAGGGCGCACCTCACCTGCTTTTCGCTCATTAATAGGCACTAATAACGGTATTGGTTCCTCTGGTCTGGTCATCGATGGTACTGAAGCGCAAAAACAAAAATACCTACCAAGACTGGCCAGCGGTGAAATTATCGGCTCTTTTTGCTTGACCGAACCTGAGTCAGGCTCTGATGCGGCATCGCTGCGAACCACTGCAATTAAAGACGGCGATACTTACGTACTCAATGGCACCAAGCGTTATATCACCAATGCCCCTCAAGCCGGTATATTTACTGTGATGGCACGCACTGATCCCGAAAACAAAAGATCTGGTGGTATTTCAGCATTCATCGTTGAGAGCGATACTCCTGGTATTACGCTTGGTAAAATCGACAAAAAAATGGGCCAAAAAGGCGCGCATACCTGTGACGTGATCTTTGACAATTGCGTCGTACCTGTTGATGCTTTGATTGGTGGTGTAGAAGGCGTAGGTTTTAAAACCGCCATGAAGGTTCTGGATAAAGGCCGCTTACATATCGCTGCAGCGAGTACAGGCGCAGCCACTCGCATGTTAGATGACGCGCTACGCTATGCCGTCGAGCGTAAACAGTTTGGTCAATCCATTGCCAATTTTCAGCTGATTCAAGCGATGCTTGCTGATTCAAAAGCAGAGATTTATGCGGCCAAATCGATGGTATTAGATGCTTCACGCTTGCGCGACGATGGCAAAGATGTCGTTACCGAGTCGTCATGTGCCAAGATGTTTGCCACCGAAATGTGTGGCCGTGTTGCTGATAGAGCCGTGCAAATTCATGGCGGTGCTGGTTATATTGCCGATTATGGCATTGAACGTTTTTATCGTGATGTGCGCTTATATCGTTTGTATGAAGGCACGACCCAAATCCAGCAGATCATTATTGCCCGCAATATGATTAAAGAAGTTAGCGAGTAGTTGTCATTTATTTGAATGCTATTTATTTGATTATTAAAAGGTATTTACATTATCAAAGCATATCGAGGTATTTGCTAGGACGCAGATATCTGGTTTATGTCGCTGTTACCATAAAATTTCTTTCTCACAACAATAAGGATATACATTGTGAAAAGTGCTGCTATAACGTCAACTCCAAGCTCAAGCTCTATCCAAAAGCAACCTTGGAAATTGGCCTTCTTTTTTTGTTTTCTAGTGCTGTTATGTGATGGGGCTGATATTGGGATTCTCGCCTTTACCCTGTCAAGTCTCAAGGTAGAGTTTGGATTGACCAATATACAAGCGGGTGCTTTGGGGAGTTGGTCGTTATTTGGCATGGCCATCGGTGGATTTTTCGGTGGTTGGGCCTGTGATCGTTTTGGCCGAGTACGTGTTATCGTGATTGCGACAGCGATGTTCTCTGTGTTATCTGGTTTTAGTGGCTTTGTACAGAGCTACGAGCAGTTTGTAGCATTGCGATTCACCGCTTGCTTGGGTCTTGGCAGTTTATATATTGCCACTAATACCCTGATGTCTGAAATGGTACCTACCAAACATCGAACGACGGTACTTGCAGCACTGATGACAGGTTTTACGTTAGGGTCTTTAGTGATCACAAGCATTTCGGCTTGGATTATTCCTACCTATGGTTGGCGTACCTTATATCTCTTAACATTCTTACCTATCATTCTCTCGATATCGATGTATTTCCTTATCCCTGAACCAAATTCTTGGAAAGAGGCTCGTGCTCTCAAACTTAGTGGTACGAAAAACTCACTCACAAAACCTGAAAACCCTTATAAAGCCATCTTTGAAAATCCAAAACATCGCATCATGTTCATTTTATGGTCCATGAGTTCAGGGCTATTACTATTTGGTTATTTCGGTGTAAGTAACTGGCTACCGTCTTATCTAGAAACTGAACTGGGTATCAAGTTTAAGGAGATGGCACTATATATGGCGGGTACTTACTTGACGATGATGTTTGCTAAAGTCGTGGCAGGTTTAGTGGCTGATAGAATTGGTCGCAAAATAGTATTTGCCTTCGGCACTATGGGCACAGCGCTATTTATTCCAGTGTTAGTCTATATGCATACTCCAGAGAACATCGGTTGGTTAATGATAACCTTTGGTTTCTTATACGGCATCCCTTATGCGATCAATGCCACCTACTTGACGGAAAGCTTTCCTACCGCTATTCGAGGTACGGCCATTGGCGGTGCGTTCAATATCGGACGACTGGGCTCAGTTATTGCACCAGTTGCCATTGGTTATATGGCTATGCAAAACTCTATCGGCGCAGGTCTGTTACTTATGGCAGGCGCGTATTTCTTATGTGGTCTTATTCCAACGTTGTTCATCAAAGAACAGCAATATGATCCACAAAAGGCGTGATACTTTTAAGTCCATATATACCGCATAGCGAAATACTTTATATTTATAATAGCTATGTTAATAATTTCAATGTACATTAATAGAGTGTTATCAGAAGCGGTATACTACTATTAGCGTACAACTATTTGCTTACAAGGTACTCAAAGTAGTGGATTCTATGCTATTTAAATCAATTTAACTAAGAGCAACAAATCGTATATGACAACTAATATCCTTGCTGATGAAGACTCTAATAAATCAACACATATTGAGCTGTTAGAGCCGATTAGTGACATGAGAGATAAAAACGATAGGCAGTTCATTACCGCTTTGGCACGCGGGCTAGAGCTGCTGCGTTGTTTTACCCCGCAGCGCCCTTATCTGGGTAATCAAGACTTAAGCCAATTAACTGGGCTGCCTAAAGGGACAATTACGCGTCTGACTTATACTCTTGTGAAGTTAGGATATCTAAAGCAATCGACCAACAGTAGTAAATATCAGCTTTCTGCCGGTGTCTTAGGGTTTGGCTATACGATGATGGCGAATATCTCTATCAACAATTTAGTCACCCCCTATATGGAAGAACTGGCAGATTATGCCAATAGTGCGGTCGCTATGGCAACCCGTGATCGCCTGAGGATGGTATATCTCAATGTCGTACAAGGGTCTGGGACGACTACCATGCGACGTAATGTCGGCTCATATCTACCCATTCATTTAAGCTCAATGGGACGTGCGTGTTTAGCCAGTATGCCCGCTGCTGAGCAAGAATTTATCCTTGATGCCATCCGTAGTAAGTATAAAGATGATTGGCTGAAAATTAGACGCGGACTGGATAAAGCCTTTAGAGATTATGACGACTATGGTTATTGCTTTTCGATTAGTGAATGGCAAAAAGACGTCAACGCTGTCGCCACTGCCATCATGCATCCAACTGAGGGCTTACTGACTTTTAATTGCGGCGCACCTAGTTTTGTTCTTAGTCGTACTAAACTAGAAGAAGACATTGCCCCGCGTCTACTGCATATGAAGAATAATATTGAGAGTAATATGTATATTAGCTAAAGCATGTAAGCCATACTTCACATGCTAAGCTCGCCTAATCATCGATGATCCTAACGATCATTTTAATATAATTCCAAAGCTAAAATAGACTGCCCGTATTCAACACCTTGCCCATCCTCAACCAATATATCGCTCACAACCCCTTCTTTGTCACTGACCACAGGTAGCAGTCGAGTCAACTCTTCAATAAAGCAAATCGTTTGACCTTTTTCAATATGATCGCCCTTGCTCACTAAAGGATCAGTTGCCCCATCTTCACTTAAATAAACCCGTCCAACATGCGTCGCGCGCACCTTCGGTAGATTATTTTTAATGGCGCTACCATTTTGATCTGCACTGTTTTTATCCGTACTATCTTGAACAGCCTTTGTTTTTACGGGGCTGGCAGTCTTCTGCTGGTTTATGTTATTAACTACGGTAATTGACTGCCCGTTATCTTCAATCGTTACTTTATACAATCGGCTGCTTTCAACGAGTTTAACCACCCGCGCCACTTGTTCTATATCCATCATAAACTCCTTAACTGATACCAAGATATTGAGCGATAGTCATCACGCTTAGAATACTCATCGCAATAGCAATCAACCAACCAAAGACAGCGATCCAAATAGGGTGTTTATAATTGCCGACGATAGTTTTTCTATAGGCCGCAATAAGTATAATCACCATAGCGATAGGTAGTACTAAGCCATTTAACGTCCCGACTAATACAAGTACTTGAGCTGGCTTGCCGATAGTGGCAAAGACGAATGTCGAGATGACAATAAAACCAATAATAAAATAGCGCTTATGGGTCTCGATAAAGGGATGAAAATTGGTCATAAAAGATACGGAAGTATACGCAGCGCCAATAACAGAGGTCACTGAGGCCGCCCAAATCACCATACCAAAAACAACTTTACCAGTATTGCCTAGGATATACTGAAAAGGCGACATTGCTGGATTTGAGGGGTCTAACGCGATACCTTTGGAGACCACGCCCAAGACAGCAAGGAATAAGAAGACGCGAATAACAGAGGCAATCAAAATGCCAGAGACCGAGCTTCTGGTCACAGAGTCTAGGTTTTCTTCTCCGCTGACGCCTGCTTCTAACAAGCGATGAGCACCAGAGAAAGTAATATAACCACCAACCGTACCGCCTACTAAGGTTACGATCGCTACCGCATCTATCTTATCAGGCATAATGGTTTTGGTAACTGCTTCAGCTAATGGTGGATCAGACTTAAACATTACATAGATAATTAACACAATTAAAATAAAGCC
Organism: Psychrobacter sp. TB67; assembly: GCF_000511065.1. Taxonomy (NCBI): domain Bacteria; kingdom Pseudomonadati; phylum Pseudomonadota; class Gammaproteobacteria; order Moraxellales; family Moraxellaceae; genus Psychrobacter; species Psychrobacter sp. TB67. The sequence continues at coordinate 60,794 of NZ_AYYA01000010.1, read as the reverse complement.
CATTAGCTGAGTGAACTTATCCATGATAGGGCCGGTTTCGCGGCCTAGAAATATAGCAACAGCGATAACACCACTGATCAGTGCGCCAGTAATGGGCGAGATATTGAACATCGACTGCATACCAAGACCAGCGCCGCCAATATTACCGATATTAAATGCTAAGCCTCCAGCAATAATCAGGAAAGCGAGCAAATAACCCACTCCAGGAAACACCAAGTTAGCAATTTCCTGCGCGCGCTTTTTGGATACGGCGACTACTCGCCAAACGTTAAGCTGGACGCCAATATCCATGACAATAGAGATTAAAATAACAAAACCAAAGCTTGCCATCAGGCTTTCGGTAAAAGTGGCGGTTTGTGTCAAAAACCCTGGCCCTACTGCTGAGGTTGCCATCAAAAAGGCGGCACCTAAAATAGCTGTATTGTGTTTTTTTAAGGTACTCATAAACATCCTTGTTTTATACAGAGTAGGTTGTTCAAACTATTATTAATCTAATATTAAGCTGATATCTCAATACCTTTTAGCTCAAGCTGCTTTTTTATTTCTTGAGCAAAAAGAATGGCATGTTCGCCGTCGCCATGTAAGCAGACGCTTTGGGCATCTACCGGCACTTTTTCACCGCATACACTGGTTACAAACCCTTCAGTAATCATTTGTAGCACATGATTGGTCGCTTCATCCGTGTCCGTTATTAGGGCATTGTCTTTGCTACGCGAGACTAGCGAGCCATCCTTCTCATAGTTCCTATCAGCGAATACTTCAGATATCACCTCTAGACCATGATTTTTTGCTGACTTGACCAGATAGCCACCCGACAAACCCATCACTTTTAAATTGGAATCGAAATTCTTAATTTCACTGACCAGAATATCTGCTAATGATTCATTGGCAGCGGCTTGGTTATATAAAGCGCCATGCGGTTTAACATACTCTAACGGCACACCAACCAAGTCGCAAAGCGCTTTGGTTGCTCCCAACTGATACCGCATTAAGGCACGATAGCCTTCTTCGTCTAAAACTTGATCGGTACGACCAAAGTTCTCTCTATCGTCTAGACTGGGATGGGCCCCTACCCTGACGTTATTTTCTTTTGCCAACTGTAAGGTGATTAGCATCTCGGCATAAGAACCGGCATGTAATCCACAGCACACGTTAGCCGAACTTACTATGGTCATCAGCTTCTCATCTTGTCCGCAGCCTTCGGCAACGTCGGCATTTAAATCAACTTTCATGGGCGTACTCCTTAATTTGCTCGATATAGTATTGTCTTTTTTGCTGCTCACGCAATGCTTGCTCTACCTCTATGATGACAAATTGACAAGTTTTACCAAACCGAATTTGCGCCATGAGCCCTATATCAGCGTTAATTACCGTCGCAATTTTAGGATAGCCACCCGTCGTTTGGGCATCAGCCATCAGAACAATCGGCTGCCCTTGCGGCGGTACTTGAATCATGCCAATATCGACACCGTGCGAGCTCATTTGCGTAGCTTCATTAAACTCAAGTGCGGTACCATCCAAGCGATAGCCCATACGGTTGCTACTGCTTTGTAGTTGCCATTGCTGTGATTCAAACGCGGCTTTTGAGGCAGAGGTAAAGTACTCATACTCACTGTTTTTTATTACTCTAATCCTATTGGTTGGCTCAAGGCGAGCCACTCCTATAACCCGTAAGCTTGAGGATGTTCTCACTTTTAGAACATCATCTGCTTTAAGGTATCTACCTTTAAAACCGCCAAAACTGGCTTTTAGATTGGTGCTGGACGATTGTAGGACTGGCTCGATATCAAAGCCGCCATGTACACACAGATAGGTATACATACCTTGTAATGGACGCAGCAGTTTAAGCGTTTGCCCTGCCTGCGCATTAATACGCCAATAGCAAGGAATACGCTTATCATCTATATATGCCTCGTAGAGCGCACCCGTTAAACAAAAACTGACGTCCTCTTCAAACTGTATCGTGAGACTACCGACCGCTATTTCGATAGCAGGCTCGTTAAGGTCGTTCTTTAACAACGCATTTCCCGCTTGCAAAGCCCAGCTATCCATTACCCCACTTCTATCCACGCCCATGCTTCGATAGCCAAATCGTCCCGAGTCTTGGATGCTAGCAAGCGCACTAGTGGTTAAAATCTTCATTGATAGCCCCTATTTATTGGTATGAGCAGATACCTGATTTAAAGGTGTTTTATTCATAAATATCAATAGCGGTAAATTTCAAGGTATCGCCTGCGTTAAGCAAAGTAGGAGACGCTTTTGTTAAATCAAATAAAGGTATATCAGTTTGGCCTAACAGCTGCCAACCACCTGGGGATTCAAAAGGATAGACACCGGTTTGTTCACCACCGATGCCGACCGAACCTGCAGGCACTTTCGTTCTTGGGGTCGCATGTCTTGGAAAATATAAGGATTCAGATAAGCCGCCAAGATAAGGAAATCCGGGCTGAAAACCAATGAAATAAATCGTATAAGTCGCCTCGGTGTGTAAATTAACAACCGTTTCAACAGAGAGACCCAATTCAGTGGCCAGTGTTTTTAAATCAGGGCCATATTTGCCGCCATAATGTACGGGAATTTCAATATGCTTACCGTTTATGGTTTTTGAAGGAATGTCACCAAGCAGAGCTGACAGTTTATTTTTAAACGCTTCAAGCTCGATCCATGTCAAAGAGAAGGTAAAGACACTTAGGGTATTCATGCCGATGACGACTTCTAAGACTTCTGGCATCTGCTGTATGCTGTCGGCGAGCGCCCAGCACTGTTGCTGCTTCTCTAACGTTATAGGTTTAGGGAAAAACAAAGTTAGATTGGTCTCACTGCATAGCTGCCATTGTAATTCCATTACCATACGCTCCGTTATCTTTGTCTTTCATGTCGGCTTCAGATTTATTTTTAGATATTAAGACTTAACTTAGATATTCTTTTTTATCCATTCGGTTAGATAATGAATACTTACTTGACCCTGACAAAATGCTTCATCTTTAAACAGTCGCTCGTGAAGGCTGATATTGGTATCAATGCCTGTAATTTGCGCTTCTGATAATGCCGCTTGCATCTTCTCAATCGCCGCTTCCCTTGAATGATCATGCACGCATATTTTCGCTATCAAACTGTCATAAGAGGGTGGAACGGTATAGTTTGATTCGATATGGCTATCCACTCGAATACCAAGCCCTGCTGGCATATGACAGTAATCTATACGGCCAGCGTTGGGCAAAAAGGTAACAGGGTTTTCAGCATTAATACGGCACTCAAAAGCGTGTCCAGTGATAACAATATCACTTTGTTTATGCGCTAGCTCTAACCCTGCAGCCACTCGTATTTGTTCTTGAACGATATCGACCCCAGTGACCATCTCGGTAATAGGATGCTCAACCTGAATACGAGTATTCATTTCGATAAAAAAGAACTCACCATTTTCATATAAAAACTCAAACGTGCCCGCCCCTCTATATTTCATTTGCTGGCAGGCAGTCGCGCAAGCTTGACCTATCCGCTGTCTTTGTTCATCAGTAATACCTGGTGCTGGCGCTTCCTCTATTACTTTTTGGTGGCGGCGCTGCATAGAGCAATCGCGCTCACCTAGATAAATAGCATTGCCATGGGTATCAGACAGCACTTGGATTTCAACATGCCGTGGCGCTTGTAGGTATTTTTCGAGATAAACGATAGCACTACCAAAATTGGCTTTGGCTTCTGTCTGCGTCATAGAAATAGCGGATAATAAATCGGCCTCTTGTTCCACGACTCGCATACCGCGTCCACCACCACCACTCGCAGCTTTGATAATGACGGGATAGCCAACATCACTTGCAATCTTGATTATCTGATCGCTATCTGCGGGCAAAGCACCTTCGGAACCAGGTACACAAGGCACACTCGCGGCAATCATCTGCTTTTTGGCAGCGACTTTGTCACCCATCTGTCTAATATTATCTGCGGTCGGCCCGATAAAAACGAGACCAGACTTCTCAATCAAATCCGCAAATTCTGCATTCTCAGACAAAAACCCATAGCCTGGGTGAATGGCGTCAGCGTTGGTCATTTTTGCCGCAGAGACAATCGCTTTTTTATTTAAGTAGCTGTGTGTTGCATTGGCAGGGCCGATACATATGCTCTCATCAGCTAAACGTACGGGTAGCGAGTCTCTATCCGCCTCCGAATGGGCTATGACTGACCCGATACCCAACTGTTTACAAGCTCGCACGATGCGTAAGGCAATCTCGCCACGGTTAGCAATTAAGATTTTTGAGAACATGTCGATTTTCCTAAGCTGATATTCCTAAAAAGTATAGTGCGTAAGCAATGTACGCTAATCTTAGCTGGCTGGTTCAATAACAAACAAGGCCTGTCCATATTCTACAACATCACCTTCATCAACTAATGCCTCTTTAATAGTGCATGGAAACTCAGCTTTGACCTCGTGCATCATTTTCATAGCCTCAATAATACATAGCGTCTGTCCTTTGTCTACCGTACCCCCTACTTTAACAAACTCGTCAGCTGTAGGCTCTGAGCGTCGATAAAAAGTGCCTAGCATGGGTGCTGTTACTTGTTTTTGGGCGTCTTCATTTGCCTCTTTTTTATTGAGAACTGCGTCATCATTACCAACATCGTTTTGATTGCTCTCAGCGCTTATATTCGCTCGCTGTTTTGAGCCGGAAGTGCTAGCAAGATTGCGCTTATTGTTATTGTTGTTGTCACCACTGATACTCTCGTTGCCATCAGATCGGCATATTATAGAGATACGCGCGTCACCATCCGTTACTTCTAAGGAATTTATGTTAGAGCGTTCAGCTATCTTTATCAGCTTTTCGAGGTCAGGGAAGTTAATATTCATATTATTATCTAGTCCATTAGAGTGAAAAGAACACCATTATTTTATTTGACTATATTGAATTGCTTCATTTAATCGTAGCATATATTTTTTGTCAGATTTAGCTAAATAACCACAATCATCTTGCTATCAAACCTATTTAAAAACAGTCAATTCACTATAAAAAAATTACACTATTAAGCGTGCTTGAGTTATTACATATACATCGGCACTCAGTCACTTTTTATCTTTTTTAAATTGTATAAACTATAGCTTAACACCAGTCAAAAGTTATTATTTACAACCACTAAAAATTGGTTAAGCCTATGTAGAAGTAGAATTAATCGCGTCAAACTTAGCCAAAATCATCAGTTATATCTGATAATTTTGACTAAGTATCAATATATCTAACTAGTATAAAAGATGGGCTACTGAGGTGATAATAACTAAGCTAATTAAAGTACGGAGAATGAAGATCATAAACAGCTCTAACACATTGAGCTTGATATTTGATTTCAAAATTAACGCCCCGACCTCAGACATATAAATAATCTGGGTAATAGAGGCCGCTCCAACGATAAATCGTGTCATCTCACTTTCAATGCTTTTACCAACCAACGCTGGTAGATACATATCAGCAAAGCCCATAATCATGGCAGGCGCAGCTTCTGCCGCTTCTGGAATCTTTAACAATTCAAGCACTGGCACGAGGGGCGCGGATATCCAGTTGAATACAGGCGTGTACTCTGCTAGCCCCAGACCAATGGTGCCGATAGCGAAAATAACAGGGATTAAGCCGAAATAAATATCAAATAGATTCTTTACGCTATGCTTAAATACGCTCGCCAGACTGGGCATAGAGTGCGCACGCGTCACGGCACGATTGAGCGCCCACTGCGGCATACTATACTGCGCAGGAATCTCTTCATCCAGCATACATTTGCCAGAATGGTAAGTGTCGGCCTTTAATGACAATGGCGGGATACGTGGCATGATAATGGCCGCGACAAAACCGGTCAACGCGATGGTGAGATAAAAGAAGACAAAGTTATTGTCAACGCCAATAGTCTTGGCAACGACATACGTAAAGGCAATTGAGGTCACCGAAAAAGTCGTGGCAATAATCGCCGCTTCACGCTGGCTATAGTAGCTTTTGTCATACTCTTGCATGGTCACGAGCAAACCAATAGACGCCGCGCCAAACCAAGAAGACATCGCATCGACCGCTGAGCGTCCGGGCAGTTTAAACAGCTTGATAAATACCTTGCTCGATAGCGTCCCTAAAAATTCCATCAAGCCAAAATCGGTCAAAAACGGTAACGATAAGATGGCGAAAAAGAAGAGAGGAATCAAAATCGGAATCAAATCTTCAAAAATAACGCCGCCAGTATTACGATTAATAATAAACTCGGGGCCTACTTGTAAAAAGATCATCCAGATAAATACTGCGCCTAAAAAACGGGCGGCGAGCCATAACCATTCAACATCGAAGAGCTTCTTTAGCATCGAGTCTTGCTGCAAAGTAGGTCGTAGCAGCTTAATAGCAAGTGCACCGATAAAGGAGGTAGTAACAATCGCTAAGGCCACGTAAACCACATAGTCGCCTATCCAGCCTTGCAGCGCATCGGTCAATACCCCTAATAAAATAGTAACCTTGCCATCCCACTGGAATGGAATGATAAATAAGGCGATACCAAGGGCGGAAAATAACAGGAATTTCCACAATGCTGCTCGCCATTGTGTGCCCTCTGGTGTTTTTGGATCGACAGCATTGTTACCTAAAACTGGCTGCTGTGACTTACTAATATGACTCGTCATTTTATTCCTCCATGATAGGCGACGACCGCCAATGTTTCTTTCGCTTTTTGACCGATCCTTGGGTTGAGCGAATGAGTCGATTCAGTTTCTTATGAGTAAATTTCTGATGGTTCGGTTTTTCAATTTCTTAAATAAATAACGATACCGTATGATCGATACCATGTTTAGCAATGAGTTTTTTATCTGCCTCTTTATGTCCTTCATTCAGCACACTTTAATATAGCCAGCCTCACTATTGTTAGTGTTCTTACTATTAATGTCACTGCCTTTAACCTTTAACTAAAACAACTAAAACTCTTACCCATTTCGGTTAGAAATGCATCAGATTCATCAACTTCATAAATAATAGGTTGCTTGCCTTTAATATCTTCTTTCAATGCATCTAGCAGTTGCTGTTTGGCTGTAATTCTACGATAACCAACACCAAAGCCTGCGGCTAATGGCTCAAAATTCGGCGTCTTAATATTAACCCCGATCAGTGGCAACCCGCCCTCCTCCATATAACGACGAATCTCGCCATAGCCTTGGTTATTCCACAGCAGGACAATTAACGGCAGCTCAAGCTCAGCGGCGCAGATGAGCTCGGCAATCGTAAACTGAATACCACCGTCGCCAATCAAGCTAACCACCGGACTGTTTGAGCCAATCATAGCCCCAATTGCAGCAGGCAAACCATAGCCTAACGTGCCAAATCCAGTCGATGAGTTAAACCATCGACGCGTTGCCAACGCTTCAAAGCCAAGGTTGCCGCTATAGACAGGCTGGGTCGAATCACCAACAAAGATAACGTCTTCTACCTCATCCCGAATCAGCTGCAGCAGCGCATTTTGACCCGCAAAATCTGGTGTCATGTTTTCTATAAGTGACTGTTTTGCATCAGCTACTCGCGCTACTGCTTGATGGTTTAACGCCTGATCCTCTAAACGGCTACACAGCCCACTGATAGCCACTTGCGCATCGGATAATACGGCGATATCGGCTCTAAAAGGACGCTGCAATTGCTGAGCATCGCAGTCAATGCGAATCAGCGTGCCATTGATTTTAAACTCACCATTAAAGAACACGTCATAATCAGTCTCACCCAGCTCAGTGCCAATGGCTAATACTAAATCAGCCTCGCTAATAACAGCACGGCCGGCATCTAATGACTGATTGCTACCCAAACTCAACGGATGACTAGGTGGTAGCAACCCTTTAGCATTGATGGTCAAAAAGGTTGGGGCATCTATCAGCTCTGCCAGTTTTTGTGCATCATGATCGACGTCAACACAGCCGCCACCATAAAGAATCACGGGATTCTTTGCGGCTTTCAAAGTTTCAACAATCAAATCTAATTGCGCAGGATTGGGCAGCGGTCGCATCACTTGCGGAAAGGTCAAGCCATTCGTATTATCTTGACCTTTTGCAATATGACTCAAGCTAGGAGGCTTGGCGACATGACTGGCATCGGCGGTAATCACATCAATAGGTAGCTGGATATGCACGGGGCCCGGACGCGCGCCATTAAACAATGCAAAAGCTTCAGCGATGACTTTCGGTAATGCTTCAGGCTGCCAGATGGTTTTGCTGGTGAGCGCTACCTTACTAACCATGCCTTGTTGGTCATGCAATTCATGCAAGTGCCCTTCACCGCTACCCGTATCTTTTACCTTATTGACACTAGATATCACCAGCATTGGAATAGAGTCAGCCAAGGCTTGCGCCATAGCAGTCATGATGTTGGTCATACCGGGACCAGTAATGATAAAGCAGACGCCAACTTTGCCAGATGCACGGTAATAGCCATCAGCCATAAACCCAGCACCTTGCTCGTGACGCGGTGTCACGTGGCGAATATTGGTACTCGGTAGGCCTCGATATAGCTCGACCGTATGGACACCCGGAATACCAAATACGGTCTCTACCCCATAATACTCTAGCCATTGCACGAGCAGCTCACCGCAGGTTAGAGACGGCGTGGCTGGTGCTGAAGCAGGCGTTTGCATCGTTTGCGTCATGAGTTAATCATCCTAAAATATTTAATTATTATTTAAAGAAATCGTTAAATCTAATATAAAAACCAATACCACCCTATTAACAAAGGATGAATTTGGCGAAAAGATAACGAATGATGATTAATAGACTGCTTTGACCTTATCGTCATAGCGGACGCCCGGTACGATACACAGCATCTCAAACAATAAGTTCGCGGCTAATACAGAGGTGTTACCAAATGGGTCGTACGGTGGTGACACTTCTACTAAATCACCTCCGACGACATCAAGGCCACGCATACCGCGAATAATTTCAATAGCTTGCGTCGAGGTTAAGCCACCGATTTCAGCCGTGCCCGTACCCGGTGCAAATGCAGGATCAATACCATCGATATCGAAACTTAGATAAACAGGACCATCGCCTAACTTTTCACGCACTTCTGCCATCAATGGCGTCAGTGACTTATACCAACATTCCTCAGCAGGTACCACGCGAAAGCCTTGCTGGGTTGACCAATCAAACTCTTCAGCACTATATCCAGTGCCACGCAGACCAATCTGTACCACACGATTACCATCGATAAGGTTCTCTTCGACAGCACGGCGAAACGGCGTACCATGAGCGATTTTTTCGCCGAACATCTCATCATTGATATCTGCATGCGCATCAATATGTACCATACCGACAGGGCCATGTTTTTTGGCGAGTGCACGCAGAATAGGCAAAGCAATGGTATGATCGCCGCCCAATGTCAATGGGATAGCACCATGATTCACGACTTTTTCTGTATAGAACTTTTCGATGATATCGATACTTTTTAAGAGATTGAAGGTATTGATAGGTACGTCGCCGATATCAGCGACTTGTAAAGACTCAAAGGGTGCCGCGCGAGTGGCAACGTTATAAGGGCGAATCATGCGTGATTCATCGCGAATCTGGCGAGGGCCCAATCTGGCACCGCTACGGTTTGACGCCCCAATATCCATAGGTACACCAACGAAAGCCACGTCTAATCCTGCTGCATCAGCCTGAGTTGGCAGGCGCATCATAGAAGCAAAACCGCCAAATCTTGGCATGTCGTTGCCGCTCAATGGTTGATTGAATTTCATAATTCACATCCTTGTTTTATGTCGTCGAAATAGACAATTTGTTATATATCAATTTTTATATGACTCTGACAATACCTAAATATCGGTAGGCAGACCATGGTAAAATTCAGAAGTAAACTTCTATTTTTTCGTAGTAAGTTAGATTTAATCGTTATTATTAGAAGTTTTATAAAAGTTTTGGTCAAGACAATAGATACGGGAACATAACTTTCGATGTTAGATGAATTGATAAAAATAGACATCAAAACCTTGCGTAGCTTTATGGCAATCGTGGAGTGTCAAGGCGTGACCGCCGCTCAGTCGCGCTTAAATGTGACGCCCTCTGTTATTAGTGGACATTTAACCCATTTAGAAGATCGCTTGGGTATGACGCTTTGTCATCGTGGCCGCGCGGGTTTTAAGCTGACAGAAGATGGCGCTGCGGTTTACGAGGCTTGCTTGAGTTTTACTGAAGCGGTGGCCAGCTTTCAGCATCAACTGCACTATATTCGCCAATTAGATTCGGTGCGTGGCGGTCATATCCGACTGTGTCTCATTGACCAGATGCCGACGTTTTTTTATGACGCCTTGCGCCAATGCTTGGCTGCTAGCTATCGTGACAATCCACTCATTCATTTTTCTATCGATGTGCAAAGCCCTGAAAGCATGCTGGAGAAGCTGCTGAGTAACGAAAGTGATATTGGCGTGGGTTATTTTGGTAGTTTTCCACCATTACTCACTTTTCAGCCAGCATTTATTGAAAGACAGGTCGTCTGCTGCGGACGCGAGCATAAACTGTTTTATGACTCAGAAAACTTAAGCTTTGAGGACTTGGAACAAAACCATCCATGGATAAAACGAGGGTATATTACTGATATGAGCATCAATCATGTCCGCCCCAAGACGTTAAGCGCTACCACTTATCATATGGAGGCAACCGCGCAGCTGATTTTGGCAGGTCATCATGTTGGCTATTTGCCTAATGATTTAGCCAAACGTTATGAAGAGATGGGGCTGATGAAAATACTACTGCCCAATGAGGCCAGTTATGAGGTCAAGCATCATTGGGCTTACCGAGAAAACCTGCACAAACAAGTCGCCGACTTTTTAAGTCAAATGATGCGTCTTTTATTAGAAAACGCACCAAAGTGATTTAGAAAAAACACCGAAGTGATAAAAATCTCCTATAAACCAGTTTACGCTGCTGGTTGCTCCTGACGCTTTAGACCAATGGTTCTGAGCTTGCCTTGATCATCGACTTCTTTGATGACTAATGACCATTCGTCATTGATGGCAACGGTATCTCCTGATACTGGCGTCATAGCTAAGCTGGCTTTGACATATTCAGCAACCGTCTGCGACCACATGCTTTTTTCGTCGTCTTTAGGTTTGGACTTAAGTTTATCGACCAAAGATTCGGAGGTCATGACACCAGTCAAGAATGGCAAGTCGCCAAGCTTGACGCTAGGTGATAGTAGCCAATCGCCATAAAAGTCATCGATGGCTTTTCGGTCTAATGTTGTATCATTGAATATCTTAGCAATCTGGCTGGCGTGATCACCGCGCATAGCATACCAGACACTGTCTCCAAATTTGAGCTTGGTATTATCATCGACAATCACAATCTGCTGCCCACGTACCAAAGCAAAAATACTAATCTCATCAGGATTGACGCGATTAGAGATACCCCTCGGATGGCGGCCAATGGCAAACGCCCCTGACTTCACTTGAAACTGATATAACGTAATACTCGCCTTGTCCGACACCCAAACCTCATGTTTTTCTTCTGGGTCTTTATTATTCGGAATACGTACTTTGAATAAATCTGCCATAAAGGGAATGGTTGTACCTTGCAAAATCAAAGATAAAACCACCACGCCAAAAGCAATATCAAACAGCATAAAGGCGTTGTCTATCCCTGCCATGACAGGCAATATCGCAAGAGTAATAGGCACAGCGCCACGCAAGCCCACCCAAGAAATAAAGCCAATCTCTCTGTCTTTAAACTTAAAAGGCTTCACGCTGGTATAGACCGCGATGGGACGGGCAATCAAAATCATAAAGGCGGCAATGGCGACCGAGTAATACCAAACATTGAGGACGTTCGATGGCGTGACTAATAAACCTAAAACGACAAACAGCACTGCTTGTGATAACCACGCAAAGCTATCCATCACCCGCATGACGTGTTCGGTTGAGCGCACTTTATGGTTACCTATCAGCACACCAGTAAGATAAACGGCTAAAAATCCACTACCACCGATTAAATTGGTCGCTGCAAACACTGCCAAGCCAGCCGACAGTATCAAGATGGCATACATACCCTCTGCCAGATGTACCTTGGGCAATAACCTTGATAATAAATAGCCAAACAGCAAACCCATACCAAGGCCAAAGCTAAGCTGTTGTAATAGCAAGCCTAAAAAGCCAAATACTGTCTGTCCGGCAGGGTCAACATTTAAAGCAATCAACCCCGTCACCAATAAAATAGCTAACGGGTCGTTGGCACCGGATTCTAGCTCCAACGTCGCTTGGACGCGGTCGTTAAGCTTGACGCCGCCATTACGCAGCAGTGAGAATACCGCTGCTGCATCGGTTGAACCAACGATCGCTGCCATTAACAGACCAAAGCGCCAGTCAACATCAAGCAGCCACGTGACAAACACACCCAGTATTATGACCGTCGCCAGTACGCCCCACGTGGCAAGCGTGATGGCTGGTTTTAAGCCGACTCGGAAAGATTTAAAAGAGGTGCGTAGACCGCCATCCAACAAAATACAGGCCAACGCCGCCTGCCCGACAAAGTTGGCAAGACCATATTGAGAAAACTCAATACCCAATAGCCCCTCTTCGCCAGCCAGCATGCCAACCACTAAAAACAACAATAACAAAGGAACGCCCAAACGCGCCGACAACGTACTTGCCATAATGCTGGCAAAAATTAACAACGCCCCTACGAGATACAGGATATTTAAGGTATCCATCTTTTTTAAGCCCTATTTTTATAAATGATAACCAGTTGCGCTATTGCGCTAATATTGATCTTACTGTGCTGCGGGGGAAATTACAGATATAGTCGGTTCAATATCATTTAGATATAGTCAGTCCCAAATAAAATGACTACAAATATTTTAATGCGCTACTGGTATAAACTTTCCTTGCTTGCTGTGCCCGCGCAGTTTCGATGCTACGAAAAATTCATCCCAGTAACACTGTGTTTATTTTATATAAGACTGACTATAGGATCATAAAACCGTTCTCAAGAATAACACTTCCTACCAACCTTAAAGAACCGATCGTCAAAGAAATTTTATTAAAAAAACGTACCAATCTTTCTATTTAAACTTATAAAGCGTTCTTTGAATTGAGACTTATAACCTTGTTCTGCAGCTTATTAAGCCTGAATGTATTGCCAAGCAAGCACTAAAATAGTCGCTGCCACTGTCCAAGCGACGACGCCTAGTAGCAATGCCTTATACAAGCTGACATAACTGATGCTAAAAAACACCACAAAAGTATAAATAAGATGCGGGATGACACCAAGCATACTAAATATCAATGCCACTCTTAGATCCGCGGCACTACGCTCAGTACCAACGATGAAATGACTGATCAGGGTAAATGTAGGGAATAGCGGTGCCAATGCCGCCAGATAGAAGAATTTGGTCTGCGCAAATAATTGAATGAGCAAAACCATCAAAGCGCCAATAAGCATTTTTAGCCAAATCACGACGGGGTCATCTCCTATGGAATGATAAGGGCTGGAAATAACCCAATCTACCATGATACTAAAGTCTGCAAACCGACATAAGAGCAATAACTGATTAATTAATCTATAGGATAAAAAAGTGCAAGAAGCCCCATTTAGCAACATTGCTAGATGGGGCTTCTTGCACTTTTTTATGAAGCGAGTTTTTTATTAATTACTCAATCATTTTTTGGCTTCAGCGCGGCACTGATGTCGGCCAGTAGTGGCGGGATATCATGCTTACCAGCGATGACTTCCAACATAACCAGCTTGTCTTTGGCGGCAGCTGCTTGCTTGAGAGCTGCTTTTAACTCACCCGCTGTCTCTGCTTTTAGTAGCAGACTATTATCATCAGTAGCACCAAACGCTTTTGGCATCAGCTGCCAGTCACATTTAGGGATGTCGTTATAATACTGATTTTCACCATGAATCGCCCGCTCAACGGTATAGCCGTCATTATTAATCAGTACAATCACAGGATTGACCCGCTCTTGAATCATGACCGCAATCTCTTGAATGGTTAATAATGCCGAGCCATCACCAATCAGCAAAATACTACGCTTATGCGGCGATGCAATGGCCGCGCCTAAACTCGCCGGCAAAGTATAACCGATAGAACCCCACATAGGCTGTCCATAAGACGTCACGCCTTCTGGCAGACGCACATCACTGATACCAAAATAGGCAGTACCTTGTTCAGAAAACACCAAGTTTTTATCATCAAGCGCATCAGCGATGATATGCCATAAGTCATCTTGACGGATAGCCTCATCATCCTTGCCATGTTGCTCATGCGGCTTTACCTCTTCACAGAACTGCTTTGGCACAATGTTAATATCTGAAGTCATCACCTCATGCAATGTTTTTAGAGCATCTTTTAGGGCAATGGGTGCAAAGTTTCTGCCTGCGATACTTGCACGCTCATAATGCAGGTCAACCACCACATTTTCATCAATATTTTGGCTAAAACCCGCTGTCGTCGTATCCGTATACTGCACGCCAATCTTAATCAAACATTCACAGTTTTCGACCATATCCTTAACGACGGGACGCGATGCCACGCCTGCATAAGTCCCTGCCCAACGATCACTGTTTTCGTCAAGCAAAGTTTTGCCCCACGATAGCGTCGTATAAGGAATATTGGTATCGGCAAGCAACGCTTTTAACTGCTTTTGCAGCCCTAAACGATGCACCATCAAGTCTGCCATAAGCGTGGTGGTTTTGTTTGGCAGAAATTCTATTAGCGCTTGCTTAAAATCATCTAACGCCGCTTGACTGGTGATATCTTCTTCACTATCGACAAGTTTAGTCGTTGGCGGATAAATGGGCGTTTTTGCAACATCTGGTGATAACAGTAAATAACCGGGACGATGCTTTTTAAGAATCAGACGAATAACCCGATCAATCTCAGAAGCAGCATTTTCAGGTGTAATGTGCGCGCGCGCCACAGTCACCGGCTCGACCATTTTAATAAAATGGTTAAATACCCCGTCACCCAAAGTATGGTGAATCCGGCGTTTGGAATCTTGCAATGCTGTGCTTGGTGCGCCGACCACATGCAATACCGGTGCATACTCTGCAAACGAGCCTGCCGTTGCATTAATCGCTGACAGCTCACCGACGCCAAAAGTCGTTACCATAGCGGCAAAACCACGCTCACGTGCATAGCCGTCAGCTGCGTAGCCTGCATTCAACTCATTGGTGTTACCCACCCAGCGCAATTTATCAGAAGCGATAACATTGTCTAAAAATGTTAAATTAAAATCACCGGGCACACCAAATATTTCAGTGGCACCCGCTTCAGCGATTCGATCAAACAAATAATCAGCGATGGTATATTGTTGACTCATTTCTTATCCTTTGACTTATCATTCTAAGTATTGTTGGTTTTTAATTTGATTATGACTAACTATAAAGTACATCCCAGCTTATTTATTTAATGCAAAGCTTTTGGAATGCATATTATAAGAAACTGTTATAACATACATTTATGGCCAGATAACATACCTGTCTTACTAACTTTTACTTTTTTCGTCATAGGTGTTGACACTCTTAAAAAACTGCGTATAATACGCCTTCATCAACTAACGACAGTTAATTGATAATTAGCGGGAATAGCTCAGTGGTAGAGCATAACCTTGCCAAGGTTGGGGTCGAGAGTTCGAATCTCTTTTCCCGCTCCAAATTAGCTTGAATAAAGCGCAAAAGCCTCACATCTCTTAATGGGAGATGTGAGGCTTTTTTTTGTCTATTTTTAGGGGATTACGCAGAGCACCTATGATATTCAAATATGGGCGGACTACTGGGCATACAATAATAAAGGCGGCTTTATTAAGCACGTAAAGACGCTTTGCGGGAATTATGAGCTTAGCGCATAAATACAATTTGAGATGATTTCTCAACGCTATGCTCACTTAGATGATGTTGTATGTAAATACTATGGTTATAACTATCCGATTGAAGTACACATATACGTCAGCATGATTTTTAGCAGACAGATAAGTACCAAGAATTAAAAAAGCCAGACAACTAAGCTGTCTGGCTTTTCTTGTGTGCATCATCTATTAAAAACAGTTTAAGGCTTCTATGCCACTACAGTCTCTAACGCTTACGTCCTATAAAGCACTTTAACCACATGCCAGCCAAATTTGGTTTTTACTAAATGCGGGGTAAAGAGTTCACTGTTGAAGCAGACTTTATCAAATGCTGGTACCATGTCGCCTTTTTCAAACTCACCTAAGCTGCCACCTTTTTTGCCTGATGGGCAGGTGGAGTGTTTCTTAGCCAGTACATCAAACTGCGCGCCTTTTTTGAGTTTGGCAATAATGTCGTCAGCCAATGCTTTATCTTTGACTAAAATGTGTAATGCGCTAGCGGTGCGAGCCATAACGTAAACCTTCATAAAATATTGATTATCAGGGCATTATATCACTACTTACTTTGGTTTCTCACCTAACTTGACTGCGCTATTTTATCAAAAGCCATTATCTACACAGGCGATTTTATAAAGCGCTGAGTTCTTTTATCCAATTTTTCAGGTTTGGAGGGAATTTCAATGTTAGCTCATGTAAATAAATTTTTAATAAATGGACAACCAGTAAATGAACAGAAAACAGGTTATCATTACTCTTAAAATGCCCTGTATAACAATGCATAAATACCCATTAACAATTAACCATTAGGAAGAATCTTATGGCAAAATTAGAATCCAACATCGAATTAGAAGCCGCAGCATTCCGTCGTTTATTGGCTCATTTGGACGAGCGTAAAGACGTACAAAATATTGATTTAATGAACCTTGCTGACTTTTGTCGCAACTGTTTATCCAAATGGTATAAAGCAGCTGGTGAAGAGCGTGGGATTGACATCGACTACGAAGACGCGCGTGAGCTTGTTTATGGCATGCCCTATTCTGAGTGGAAAGAGAAGCATCAACAACCAGCAACACCAGAGCAATTGGCACGCTTTAACGACATTGAAGCCGCCAAGAACGAGTCCAATTAAGAGTAATTGTAGTTGCTCTCAATCAATGAATCAATATTGATTGAGAACAACTATAAAAACGCTAAGCAATACTTGGAATACAATCAAGCGAGGCCGCTAGTTTAGCGGCTTTTAGTTTATCTGCTCTCTAAAGACTTGAGCATACTATTAAATACTTTTGTACCTTGTTTTTGCATTTTACGATCCAACGCCCATCCAATTAATGGCACAACTATTCGACCTTCAGACACCCAAGTCACGTGTGTGGTTCCATCCCCTAAATCTTTTAGATCAACAATGCCTTTGTTGTGTTGCATTTTTATAGGCTTAGATTTTTCGATTTTGTATTGCATATGGGTGGGACGCTCAAACGCAGTAATGCGTTCCCATACTTTAAAGGCGCCCGTTTGTACTGATCGTAAAGCGCCAACGCCATTGCGTTCCTCGTCACCCTCAGTCAATAATTTAGCAGTACCTACAGCTTTAAATAACCCATAACTGGCATGGTCACTTAGTGCTTCAAATACCTCATTAATCGGTTTTTTGACAATGCGTTCTACTTTTATTTTAAACATAACACTATCTCGTCAAGGTTAAGGTTATTTAACTTATTGCCATTTCATCAATGAATAAAGCAATCACACTTTAAGTTATCTCGATTTTTATATAATACCTCTTAGCCGGTATCCTAATTAACTGACCACTATACTTCAATCTATGGTTTTGAAAACTGTTACCGCTTAGAGCCTCGACCTTTTGAAGGGCGATTGCCACGTGCAGCAGGTTTACCACTGCCACGAGACTTATTACCATCACCAAAAGGACGTCTATCTTTTGAGCCCTTTGGTTTTCTCGCACCATCCTTCGTATTTCTAGTATTTCCTTTGGCTGCATCCCCTGATTTTGCAGACGCTTTTGCTTTTGACGAATCATCACTGCGAGATTTTTTTCGTGGCGTATGACTAGGTTTCTTGCCCGAATTACGATCTTGTGAAGAAGAGTCTTCTATCGATTTGAGTAAAACAGACAGCTCTTTTTCGGTTAAATCTCGCCAATCTCCAACGGGAGTACCCTTAAGAGTAACATTCATAATCCGCGTACGCTCAAGCTTGACGACTTCATAGCCAAAATGCTCACACATACGGCGAATTTGGCGGTTCAAACCCTGAACTAGCGTGATGTTAAACACGGTGGGTGCGACCTTAGTAACCGGGCATTTCTTTGTCATCTGCCCCAAAATAGGCACACCACCGGCCAAACCCTCGATGAAACTATCGGTGATCGGTTTATTGACCGTGACCAAATATTCTTTTTCGTGATTATTGCCAGCACGTAATACCTTATTCACCAGATCGCCATTGTTGGTCAAAAAGATTAAACCTTGGGAGTCCTTATCCAAACGACCGATGGGGAAAATACGTAAACTATGTCTCACAAAATCGACGATGTTGTTTTTCTCAGAGCTCTCGGTGGTGCTGACAATACCTACTGGCTTATTCAACACAATAAAAACAAAATCATCAGGCTCTCGTGGCTCAATAAGCTGGCCGTTAACTTTTACCGCATCTCCAGCGACTACTTGCGCGCCTACTTGAGCACGCTTGCCATTGACGTACACATTACCTTGTTCAATAAAGCGGTCAGCGTCGCGTCTGGAGCAAATACCGCTTTCGCTGATGTATTTATTTAAACGAGTCGAGGAAGCGTTAAACATAAAGCACCGTTTTACTTAATAAAAGGCTTTTCCTGCTAAGAAAAAAACCTAAATTGAATGAATAATTAATAACTGGATGGCTCGTATTATATAGGAAACTCAGTGCTCATTTGTATCGTCGCTTTTAGAAAACCAATTGACTTCTTATATCAAATTGAAAGCACAGAGCAATCAAACCCACCCTTCTTCCAAAAGCTGCTCGGTGTTACTTATTTTGAATTCATGATATAAATTGAAGAATACCGCAGGGTCTTCAATGTTATCGAGCAACTCGCGTTTATTAAGCGCCACAAACATCGCCAGCGCATAAGCGGCACAATGAATAGATTTTTTGGGATTAAACTCACGATCCGTAAAGGCCTGATATTGCATGACTTCCTCATGCAGATGCGGGTTTTGCTTTAGGGCATTGATATACAGCCAGTCATAAAATGTCGTCAACGGCTCTACGCTCCATTCCATGCCAAAATAATTATAGCCAATCAGCTCACCTGAAGTTATTAAGCGCTCGTCCTTTTTGGCTTGTCTTGGCGGCACACTTAGCAAGTCGATATAAGGGCCACCATCCTCAAAAACCATACTGCTTTGAAAGGCGTTTTCGACACTATATTGCTGCCCATCTTGCTCATTCGTGAGCTTTAAGCTCAATGGACTGAGCGGAAAACTCAATTTATTGCCCGATTTACTCGATAGCTCTAGGACATGACTAAAGCCATACTTTTTACGAATGACTTGATGCATATCATTAATGGATTTTTTCTTTTGGCGACTCGCAAACCCCACATGCCGCTCAAACCGAACCATGTCCGTTTTGACCAGATTATCACTGTTGGTTCTCGGCATGAATACGGGTTTATGTTCTACAGCATCTTGTCTTTGATCCACAGGGTTCTGTGTTTGTTGCATAGCAATGTGCCTTATATCAATAATCTTGTATAAATGTTCTTTTGTAACGGCTTTTTTATAACAACTTTGGCATAAACAGTATTTTAAAATAATTGTCATGCGAATTTAGGACATACCCTACTCTTAGCGCTTGCTACCTACTCAGCAGCATCTAATAAGGTGTTAAGCTCGTCCACCATGGCATCGTCTATGATGTTGTCCTCAACATAGCTCACTGTCTCATCTATAGTGTTCAGATCCATTTCTCGAATACCTAAGCTGGCTAGCTGCTTATTGATCGAGTCTAAACTGTCATTCTCTTCGGTGTCGTCCAGTAGATTTTCTTCGAATCTGCCTCTAACGAACCAGTACATTTTTTCTAATACGGTTTCTTTTTTGGTCAAAGTAGAATAACCGTCACCATAAATGAACAAGTTAAAATGATAAGGTATCTCTACATCGTTAATGAAAAAGGTGCGCTTGCACTCTAGTGTATAAGCTTGAATCTCTTTGTCTTCAGCGTCTAGGTCTTCAATACCTTCATCATTTTTATTGTCTTCATCATATTCAATCACTTCTTTTACCAACTCGCCTAGGATTTCATAGCGCCCTGCTTTGACCTTATGATTATAAATGATAGAGGACTCCGCGATTGCGTCAAAAATAATCGCACTGACGTCTAACGTATGATTGTCAATATCATAAAAACTCTTTAGCGCGGGTAAAAACTCGGTCAGCTTTTCTTCAGGTACTTGAATGAGAAACTGCTGCTCGTATATTTTAATCATGTCTTCAGGCGCATAAGTGTTGGCAGTATCAGTCTCGTTTCTACCAGTCGGCTGCAAAGGTAAAAAATTATACGGGTTATTATTGCTCATTCAGGACGGCCTTTTTATTTGGAGGTACTTTGTTAAATTTTTATTGCTGCTAATTGCTATTAGATAATGAGTGATACATAAAATACCGCTCACACTCTGGCAGCTCACACTCTGGCAGCTCATACTCAACGCTATCAATAATCTCATTACGCTGTTTAGTGATAAGTCGATAACCACTAATTACCAATGATTAATCACGCCGTTATACGGCAGGTTACCATTATACGTCTTATAGTGCTCGTCGATACACTTTTACCCGTACAGTTTCGCCTTAGGAGGCCAAATACTGCTTTTAACCATGAAGCGTGGTTATATCCACTAAGCATCTCGTTAATAACGCACGTTCATCTTAATGAACCCTTATCGTTAAGCACTTAGGATTAAGAAGGAAATAGCACCACATCATCCTCTTCTTGCCAAGGCTGGTACTTTTTCATTGCCTGCAGGAATGATGGATGCGCCAGCCAATCTTGCAACCAGCGCTGTAGATTTGGGTAAGGTAGATCATAAAAAACATCGCGATCCACATGCGCAAACTGACGGACAAAAGGCATGATGCCAATATCGGCAATCGTTATGCTATCGCCTAGCAAATAAGGGTTTTTAGTCAGCAGTTCTTCTAGCACCTGTAAAAAGACTTCGCCCCGTTGTCGATACTCTTCCTGAGTCATCTCAGGATGACGGTCGGCATATTTATAACGATCTAGCCAATGTTTAAATTCGTTATCGTTTTTATCGATCAGAGCGTTGGCCTGTTGCAAAACCTCTGAATCCAGCAACCTTTGCGGATCTTGCTGCTCAAGCACCCACTCCATTATCTCTCTACTCTCTTCAATCACCCTACCATCAGCCAGTTGCAAAACAGGCACTGTAGCTTTGGGACTTATCGCTAGCATCTGCATCGGTTTATTTTTGAGCGTTATCTCCCGCAGCTCCACTTGTAACTCAGCGAATAAGATGCCAAGCCTAGCACGCATGGCATAAGGACAACGACGAAAAGAATACAGGCGATGCAGTTGAACAGTCATAATATCTCTCACAGGTAACTCAAAATCAGGAAAGAAGAATAAAAAAGACCTCGCCCCTAACTCAAAGCAAGGTCATTACTTTAGCATTTATTTATAAGAACAATAATCCCAGACCAATCACAACGCCACTGACAATCAACACGATGACACAAAAGCCCATGATATCTTTGGCTTTTAGTCCAGCGATTGCTAAGGCGGGCAATGCCCAAAATGGCTGGATCATATTTGTCCAAGCATCGCCCCATGCCACCGCCATGGCAACTTTTGCAGGGTCACTACCAAGCATTTCTGCCGCTTCCAACATAATCGGCGCTTGCACTGCCCACTGTCCACCCCCTGACGGGACAAAGAAGTTGACGAGTCCTGCACTTAGGAAGGCAAAAAGTGGCAAGGTGTCTGCTGACGAAACGCTGACGAACGCTTCTGACATAACAGCTGCCAAGCCAGACGCCGTCATCATACCCATAATGCCTGCATAAAACGGAAATTGGACAATAATTGCGCCTGCGCCTTTGACCGCTTCTTGCACGGCAATCAAATACTTGCGCGGTGTTCCGTGAAATATGATGCCAAGGAACAAGAACATAAAGTTGACCAAGTCGAGCGTCAATGCAAAGCCGTTTTGCACAAAATAATAGATGATAAAGGCTATGCCCATGACACCGATAACCATCGATAGTATCCAGCTGTTTTCCAAACGCTCTGCTGGTGTCATGGCTGATTTTTCTGGTAGTTCCTCAATGATTGGATCAGCCAACACTTTTGGATCCACCGTCACCGTATCTTCTTTTTTTGGCATCATCAGACGGTTTAATAACGGCACAATAATAACCAAGGCTGCAACGATAATTAAATTATAACTCGCAAAGATAGTCGCACTCGTCGGAATAATACCAATTTTATCAACGAACGGATGGCCTTCTGTGGCAATCGATAGAGGAATCGATCCCGAGAATCCGGCATGCCAAATAATAAAACCAGAATAAGCACTGGCAATCAATAAGCGGTAATCGACATGTTCAACACGCTTCGCTAATTCTTTGGCGAATAACGCACCGATGACCAAGCCAAATCCCCAGTTGATCCAACTCGCTGCAAGCGAGACTAAGGTTACCAAAATAATCGCACTACCGGGCGACTTGGCAAAGCCGGCAAGTTTGCCCAATCCTTTTTTAAATATTGGGCTGCTTGCCAATACAAAGCCAGTGACGAGTACCAGTACCATCTGCATTGAGAACGCGAGTAATGCCCAGAAGCCCTCACCCCAATATGCCACCATCTGTACCGGTGAAGAATCGGTTAGACCTAAGCCCATACCAAAAATCACGACGGTTAAGATGATGACAAATAAAAATGGATCCGGTAAGTATTTTTCCATCAAACTATTCGAAAAACGCGTGATTCCCTTCATTGTAAAACTCCCTTTTTATTGAAAATCGTCCCTTACTTCTAACGCTAATGTTACCTCATTCTTCCTTTATATTCTTACTCATTCAGCAAGAATTAGCTCTTATTACGCTGTATTAGCTTCTAAAATCTTCTGTCTCATTAGTTAACAGAAAAAGTCTTTGCAGAGCGATATCGCTCTGCAAAGACTTCTAATGATCAACAACAGTTATCAAAATTTTTTATAAGCTCTCATAGTCTTTGATAATCTGTCAGATGCAATCAATAAATAGATAATATTTAAACTTTTATCTTTTTCACGATAAACAGCAGCAACATCTTTCACTCGCTTATGATAACAATGCGAACACTGACCCTCAATAATAATTTTCACTCTTAAAGGATATGGTACTCATAGGCTCCTTTAGGTGTATGACAATGGTGAGATCATAAGAAATAAAATTGGAGGATACAAACGTTTAATCTAATTATCAAAATAGAAATTAAATGAAATCTATTGATTTCAAACATCTATCTTAAACGTGTCATAAGCGAGTAACAGTTATCTTTATAAAGAATTCAATTGCTTTTACTTATCGTAGGATATAGATTTGAGGGAGCCGTGCGGACAAAATGATGGATTCATCGCCTTTCAAAAATAGCTAAGAAATTCAAGGATGACATAATGAAAAGCAATTCAACACTCAATGTAAATGACAACGTAAAAGACAATGTAACTGAACAAGAATGGCAGATGCGAGTCAACCTTGCCGCTTGTTATCGATTGATTGCCTTGTATGGCTGGGATGATTTGGTCTTTACTCATATTTCGGCACGTGTGCCAAATACTGAGGATGAATTTTTGATTAACCCTTATGGTTTACTATTTGAAGAGATTACCGCCTCTAGTCTGGTCAAAGTCAATCAAGCTGGTGAAAAAGTGTCGTCATCAGAATTCGATATCAATCCTGCAGGGTTTACCATTCATAGTGCCGTCCACGAAGCTCGTAGTGATGCCCATTGCGTTATCCACCTCCATACCAGCGACGGTGTGGCTGTATCTACCCAACAGCAAGGATTACTGCCTATCTCGCAACAATCCTTATTTCCATTATCTAACTTGGCTTATCATGACTATGAAGGTGTCGCTTTGAACCCTGAAGAAAAAGTGCGCTTAGTGTCTGATCTTGGAGAAGCCAATTTCATGATTTTACGCAATCATGGTTTGCTCACTTGTGCAAGCACTGTGGCCGATGCCTTTTTAAACATTTACATCTTGCAAAAAGCGTGCGAGGTCCAAATCAAAGCGCAGAGCGGCGGCAGTGAATTAACCTTGATATCACCGCAAATATTGGCTGGCATTCAAGCGGCATCGAAGCAAGTAACTAAAGAAGCCAATGGTGATATTGCGTGGCCGGCCTTATTAAGAAAGCTGCACCGAACTGATCCGTCTTTTGAGGAGTGAGCCAATAATGATAACGCTGAATGAATGGCAACAACAGGGACAATTCGTATTTATTGACGGTCAGAAAATTTTTACCCGTCAGGGTGGAGATAAAAATGCGCCAGTATTACTGTTAATTCATGGTTTCCCCAGTGCCAGTTGGGATTGGGAAGGTATGTGGGAGAAGCTCACTGAGCATTATTACGTTGTCACTCTCGATATGTTGGGGTTTGGCTTGTCTGACAAACCCAAAGACGCGCGCTACTTAATTAGTGAGCAGGCTGATATTTTTGAGACTTTTTTGCAAAATCTTGGCATCCATGACTATCATATTTTGGCACACGATTATGGTGACACAGTCGCACAAGAGTTATTAGCTAGGCAAGTTAGTGGCAGTAGTGACAATAGTAAAAGGCGCATTGACAGTGTTTGTTTTCTAAATGGTGGCCTGTTTCCTGAGACTCACAAACCAATCTTGATTCAAAAATTATTATTGTCGCCCTTAGGTCCTTTGGTATCCAAATTCATTAATAAGCAGAAGTTTGCGGATAATTTACAACAAATATTTGGGCCAGCAACGCCGCCAACCCCTGAGGTCATCGAAACGTTATGGCAGCTGTTAACTCATAATAATGGTCTAGCAGTGATGCATAAACTGATTAACTATATACCACAACGTCAACAATATCGTGAACGCTGGGTAGACGCGATTATCAATAGCAGCATACCAATTAAACTGGTTGCAGGTGCCAAAGATCCCATCTCGGGTAAACATATGATTCAGCGTTACCGTGAATTGATCCCGAATGCCAATGTTGCTGAGATGTCAGCGTTGGGACATTATCCACAAATTGAAGATGCCGATGCTATCACCGCCGAATACCTAAGCTTTAGAAGTAATGTGAATTAAAGAATATCTGCACCAAAATGAGCAAGGAAAGGTATGTGAAAAAGCGTCGTTAAGTGACTAGTCAAATCTCGCACTCGTCACCACTGTCAGCGGTCTGACATTACCGTCAGGCTTTGCTTCGACCTTCGACCTTTGGCATTTAACATTTAAAACTTAACACGCTTTAGATTCTGGTAGAGCATATTTGACGCTATCAACCACTTCATTACGCTGTTCAGTGATTAATTGATAACCTTTAACCATACCATTATAAGGTAGGTTGCCCTCGTGCTGCCGATAATGCTTGTAGATACTTTTTTTCACTATCGACGCTCGCTCAGACTCATCTAGTTTGGCAAATCCCTCTGGCAATCTTATATGAGCCAAGCGCGAAGCAGCACCACGAGCCATCCAGTTCACGTCCGCAGTAAACTCAAAGTTTACCTCTGCTCGCAAACTATATTTTGGCAACCGGCTAGGATAATGTGTTAAGTCATCTTTAATTTGGGCAATATCTTCTGCAAAAGGTGCATGAGGTATCTCAAGCACTGTAAATAATGCTATTAAAAACTCATCAGCAGTAAAATATTTATCAAGATAGCTGCTATCAAGCCCGAGATATTTGTTCGACAATACATGACGCAGTCGCTCACAAGCAGGAATGGTATGCTTGATAGGATAACCCATGGCTTTGACAATATCTTGCGGACGCAGCTCAAGTGTTGCTATCTGATTGATCGCATACTGTGCAAGAAGATGACGTGGATGATAATGACGAGTATATTTGGATTGGTTGGCAATGTGGCTCATGATATTGAACACCTTAGACTCCTGTAACTCCGACGAAAAACGTTGAAATAAGCCCAAGTAGGCAAATAAAAACAGGCACAGATGAGGATGTCGGAGTACAGGCTCATGCGCTTTACCAGAATTGTTTTATATCGTGCTGGAAGTTGCAAGGTTTGTACGCTGTCATTAATTAAAATAACGGATGACGATACAAAACTGTTAAACCCACGATAGTGACTCAAGGATAATAGCATATCAGATACTAGAAAATAAATATGGATATTAATACGCTTTAGTAATCAAACAAGTATTAATGTCTTCCTATCATCGTAAAACTCTAAATATCTTTATATTTAAAAGAACTTTAGCAAAATCAGACGATAACTCAATAAAGTTATCCAATATAAAGTTATCCAATGATTCTTAGGCATTGACCTGCATGATATAAAGTCAGTCCCAGCTCAGTAAAGCCAGACTTAATGCCTCCAAAAGATATTTTTGCCTCTTCTAAAGTCTTAAATGGCAAGGGAATACTGTCCCTATTACCTGTCATTATATAATCTGCAAAGCACTTACCCATCAGCGTGCCTGTGGTAATGCCGCGACCGTTATAAGCCGTTGCTGTCAGTAAACCTTCAGCGGGTTCCATGACTCGAAAGATATGATCTTGCGTAAAGCCGAAGCTACCAGTCCACTCATACTGCCACTTAAATGCTGGTAAATCTGGATAATAGCTTTGTTGCACAGCATTGGCCCATGATTGATAAAAGGATTTTGGTTTAAGCTGCGTACCACCAACTGTTCCCAATAATAGACGATCATCGTCATCACGGCGAAAGCTAGACAAGGCCAAGCGTGTATCCCATGCCCCTGTTTTGTATGGCAAAATACGATCTGCCGCCTCTCCGCTGAGCGGCTCAGATGCAATCTGATAGTAATACACTAGATAAAACGTCTTTTTGATTTCTGTCCACTCGCCTTCGGTATAAGCGTTGGTTGCAATAATGACGCGCTCAGATTTCACGCGCGCTTTAGTGGTTCTTGTATACCAATGACCGTCTACTTTTTCTAGTGCCTCAACGGCTGAATGTTCGTAGATAGTGACACCAAGACTGGCCGCTACTTTGGCCAGTCCTCTGACATAAGCCAGCGGGTTTATGGTACCAGCACGGTGATCAAGTAGTGCCTTATTGATGTTCTTAGTCCCACAATACTCATGGCATTTGCTGCCGGTCAATACCTCAACATTCGCGCCGCGACGACTTAGCTGCTCGTATCTAACATCGACATCGACTTCACCTTTAGCGTTATGTGCCATGTGGATATTGCCAGCTTGAGTGGCTTGTGCATCGATATTATAACGCTTGATTAAGTCGAATACTAAGCTTGGGGCTTGTCCAAGGGCTTCAGTTAAACGCTCACCTGCTGCTTCACCTAGCGCAATATTCAAATCATCAGGGCGCGCCCAAGTACCTGCATTGACGAGCCCTACGCTTTTTCCTGAACCGCCACTGCCAATGGTATGGCTCTCTAAGAGGATAACTTTGACACCTTTTTCTGCCAAATGAATCGCAGCCGATAACCCGGTATAACCGCTGCCTATAATACAGATAGTTGCTTCAGTATCGCTATTCATCTGGCTGTAGGTATCAATAATAGGTGCGGTCATATTCCACAAACATTGCTCTTGCAACATCTTATATTCCTTATAAATTACACGTTGTCTACAGTGGAGAGCGTGCTTGTGTCGTTATTAACAGTAGGTTCTTCACGGGGAATAAATTTATCTAAGAATACCCATAGCAAGCCAAATAGCGGCGATAACCAGCAGGCAAAGGCAAAGGGCGCATAAGTAAGGGTCGCAATACCTAGGGTTGCCGCAACGAAACTACCACCCATGTTCCAAGGAATCAGAGGAGATAACAGAGTGCCAGTATCTTCAATAGAGCGCGTAAGCGTCGTGCGCTTATAGCCCATTTCTTGATATTTGTCTTTGAGTAGACGGCCTGGCAATACCAGTGTGGTATAGACGTCACCGATGAGCGTACCGACACCAAGAGTGCTGAGATAAGTGGTAATTACTAAGCCAAATCTTGATTTCACCATCTTATTAATTTTTGCCATGATGGCTTTGAGCGTACCGTAATGCTCAATGGCACCAACGAAGGCTAAGGCAAAGATGGTCAAGGTCACAACCCAAGTCATTGACATAATGCCGCCTTTAGACAGCAGTTGGTCGACGACAGCAAAGCCTGTCTCACTGACAAAGCCATTTTGTAGGACGTTAAAGATATCGTGAACACCCACGCCTTGCATAAAGAACGCGACTAAGCCTGCAACTACTACACCTGATAATACCGTTGGAATAGCGGGCATTTTCATTACCGCCGCAATGACAACGACTACAGCAGGTAATAAAGTAATCACGCTCAAGTTATAGTTGGCCGCTAGTGAGGTTTGAATTTCTTTGATCGAAGATAAATCGACATTTTCTGCACCGTAACCCATCCCAATCCAAGCATAGATAATTAATGCAGTCACCATGGCAGGTACAGTCGTTGGCAACATGCCGCGAATATGATCCCAAAGCTCAACACCAGCCGCTGCTGGCGTTAAGTTGGTGGTGTCTGATAGAGGAGACATCTTGTCGCCAAAAAAAGCACCAGAAACGATAGCGCCGCCCGTTAGTGACGGCGGGATTCCCAAGCCTAGCCCAATACCCATCATAGCAAGACCGACTGTACCAACCGTGCCCCAAGAGGTACCGGTTGCGACAGAAATAATGGCGCAGATAAGACAAACGGAGACTAGAAATGATGAAGGGGAAAAAATGCTAAAACCGTAGTATAAAATCGTAGGGACGGTACCAGCGATAATCCAAGCCCCGATGAGCATACCAACGCCCATCAAGATAATCATGGCCGGTAGACCAATTTTAACAACCTTTAAAAAGCGTTGTTCCATGCCGTCCCAATCACGGCCACGCAGCTTCATAAACAAGCCGGTGATTAAAAGACCGCAAGCTAAGGGAATGTGAGGGGTAAAATCTTTGAATACAAAAAACTGCACCATCAGAATAATGGCAGTCAACACCAGAGGTGCAATATCTAATAAAAAACTAGAAGACGGACCGTAGCCATCTTTAGCTTCGTCATAAGGTTTATCATCCATCATAAGACACCTACCTTCCTTAGTAGTGGTTACTGTTGTCATAGATATAACAGTAGTGGGAACAACCAATCCATGGCTGCTGATAATGCTAAAAAAACGCTGAAAAGAGTACTAAAAAGGGAGTAAAAAAACCTGTTTTTGAAATCATGAATAGTTATTCATCACTTGCGCAGGCTTTCATACCAAAACAATAAATACTTAATAATTGGCTACCAAAACAATTGATACTTGGCTTGTTAAATAGGCGCTGAGCCTACTTAACAAGCGTCACATCACATCACATCACATTCTTACTAGCCAAAGTTGATGCCTTGCGCCAGTGGCAGCTCGGTTGAATAGTTGACCGTATTGGTCTGACGACGCATATAAGCTTTCCATGCATCAGAACCTGATTCACGACCACCGCCGGTTTCTTTTTCGCCGCCAAATGCGCCGCCAATCTCAGCGCCACTGGTGCCGATATTGACGTTAGCGATACCGCAATCACTACCGCGGTCACTGAGGAAAGTTTCAGCTTCACGCAAGTCATTGGTAAAGATACAAGATGACAACCCTTGTGGCACATCGTTTTGCATCGCTAGCGCATCGTCAAATTCTTTATAAGGCATGACATATAAAATCGGTGCAAACGTCTCACTACGTGCTACGTCATTTTGCTCATCAAGCTCAACAATGGCAGGGGTCACATAATAGGCATCGGGGAACTTATCCATCAGCACCCGTTCGCCGCCCGTGACTTTACCGCCAGTATTTCGAGCCTTTTCTAACGCCGCTTGCATGTTATTAAAGCTGTCTTCATCAATCAGTGGACCGACCAAATTGCCTTCGAGCGGGTGGCCGATGCTCACAGTATCGTAGGCAGACTTAACGCGCGGTAAGATATCGTCTTTGACCGACTCATGAACGAATAGACGGCGTAAAGTGGTACAACGCTGTCCTGCCGTTCCTACTGCTGAGAATAAAATGCCACGTAGCGCCAAATCTAAATCAGCCGTCGGTGCCAAAATCATGGCGTTATTGCCACCAAGCTCAAGCAAGCATTTACCAAAACGCTCAGCGACTTTAGGTCCTACTTCTCGGCCCATGCGCGTACTGCCGGTGGCACTGACCAAGGCGATGTCTTTATTTTCAACCAACGCATTACCGATATCGGTTTTACCCAATATAATTTGCGATAGATGTGCGGGTGCTTTACCAAATTTTGCCAAGGCTTTTTCAAATAACGCTTGGCAAGCTAAGGCGACGAGTGGGGTTTTTTCTGAAGGTTTCCAGATGACAGGGTTGCCACAGACGATGGCCAGCGCCGTGTTCCAAGACCAAACGGCAACGGGGAAGTTAAAGGCCGAGATGACGCCGATGACACCCAGTGGATGCCATGTCTCACGCATGTGGTGACCTGGGCGTTCCGAGGCGATGGTTAGACCATAAAGCTGACGCGATACGCCCACGGCAAAGTCACAAATATCAATCATTTCTTGTACTTCGCCAAGGCCTTCTTCTTTAATTTTTCCGGCTTCTAGCGATACTAAGATACCTAAGTCTTCTTTGTGTTCACGCAGGACTTCACCCAATAGACGAATCAGCTCACCACGTTTAGGGGCAGGAACGACACGCCATTCTTGAAAGGCTTTTTTGGCATTTTGGATTTTATTATTAACATCATCAACGCTATCTAGAGTTATCTTGCCAATAACCGTACCGTCTATAGGCGTATTGACTTCAAAATCGCCATGTTGATATTGTTCTTCTTTGACACCCATGGCAGACATGTATTGCTTAATCATAATCAATCCTTTGCTTATTGGTATAATGGTTTACTACGTCCTTGACTGACTTATAAAATTACCCTGCTACCTACTAAGTTGCAAAATAATAAATTTCTTGCAGTCATTCCTTTTTGGAATGACGTAGTAATAAGTCGGCTATACGCTGGCTATTTTTAGCCTAAATTTTACTAAATATTGACACTAGACAGGCACTGCTCAAGGCTTTGCGCCTGCATCGCTTCATACAATGCCATCTCATCGTAAATGACTGCCCCCAAATCACGTTCAAACTCTTGTTGGCTTGAGTAACCATCATATTGGCTTGGCTGCGCCTGTTGCAGATTCGATTGAAAGATACCGGCGGCACTGACAGGCAAAAAGTCCTCATAAACGATGGGTTCAATGCGAAGCACTTCATCATTAATCAGAGCAGTCAGCTTAGCATTAGGCAGTTTATTCAAATCATCATTGCTTAAGCTGCCGGCCAACAACGCTTGACCGTCCTCAGAATCAAGGGTGCTGTCCGTCAACTGGTAATAAAAATACGCCAGCCCCTCATCGTGTAGAGTTTGATAATCATCAGGAAAAGCGGTAAATACCTCAGTTAAAATTTGATTATACTGAGCCGCATTGTCCTCATTTGGGGTAGCACCAAGCTGGCGGCGAGCTGCGGCCAATAATTCATCATAAAGCGCGCGGCCCTTTTGTGTTAACGCCACACCGCGTTGCTCAATCTCTCCAAAGCGCGCGGTATGATGCCCTTGCTCGTACTCTTCATGGCTAGCGTCTGAGTTATTAGCAACTTTAAAGCCAACCGCTTCTTGTAGCGCTTTAAAACTGGTTTGCCTTAATAAGATAGGACACGCTCTACGCGGTGGCCCTTCGATAATGGCTTTTGAGGGTATGCCTCTTGCTTGCATGCCTTGTTGTACGGCATCAATATCCAAGGTTCGAGGCGTTAAATGATTGATATGTGGACCCTTAAAGCCGACCACATCAGCGACGAGCGGATGCTGATTTAATAGACGCTGATAGAGCGCTTTTGCCACCGGCGTTTTATCATGCCAACGAAATGTCTCTAACGCTTCTTGGACAAATTGCTCTGCTTGCTCAGTAGTCAAACCACCTTGCGCCTCAAAGACTTCAATAAGCTCAATGACGCCAGTAGTGAATATCTGACGCTGCGCCAGTGTGGCCGTGGCTTCTTGTTGTAAATTTTCATCGGCAATCAAATCTAAACGCAATAACGAGGTAAAAACGCGAAAGGGGCTTTTATGCAATGAATGCGAGTCAAGTGCGCGAAAAGCTGTTGAATGCACCGGCACGCCAGCAGGCGCTAAATCGTAGTAGCCGACAGGGTGCATACCCATCACGGCAAAAAGACGGCGCATCATGCTCAGCTCTGCTGCGCTACCTAGCCTAATTGCCCCGTGACGCTCCATGCTTAGACGCTCAATCTCGCCCGTATGCAGCAGTTGTGATTTAATATCGGGATGTGAGGTTAATACTTCGACATTGACATCACTGACCAAATCAACCAAATCGCCGTATAGCGGCACCTCATCTTGGTACATCGCTGACATGGCCATAGAGAAATCATGGCGGATATCATCGCTGCAGATAAAATCCTTATCTGGACTGACGCTACTATTTTTCACAAATAAACATCCTTGTAATAGAGTTAATAAATCTTTAGCTTAATAATAAGTATTTTGTTTCGAGCATTTGGTTATGACGATGCGCTATCTATCCTCAGCACGCCTAAGCACTCCTAAACATTAAGCGGCAGGCAATCCATCAGGAAGCGCGATGAGTACCTCTTTTAGAATATCCAACCCTTCTTTTAGGGTGTCAGAATCTATGGTAAGTGGCGGTAATAAGCGAATGATATGGCGATATTGCCCACTTGGCATCAGCAATAGACCACGCTCGCGGGCTTTGGTTAATACTTGCGCCATCACACTTGGATGCACATCATGCTCAGGATGGCGCAGCTCGATACCGCGCATCGCACCGATACCAGTAAGACCAAATAACCAAGGTGAGATACCTTCTTGCTGCCATTGGCTGATGGTCGTCTCAATCGTCTGGGCATAATGCTTGGCTGACTGCCAAACGTCATTAGCTTGCATGATATCAAGCGTGGCATTGGCAGCGGCGCAAGCAACTGGATTGCCAGAATAAGTACCGCCCAAACTGCCTTTAGGAAGACCATTGACCACACTAGCCTTGCCTATGACCGCACCTAAAGGCAAGCCGCCTGCGATACTTTTGCCAAGTAAAATAAGGTCAGGCTCAATCCCTAAATGGGTAAAAGCAAACGGCGTACCCGTACGACCATAGCCGGATTGAATTTCGTCCATGATGAGTAACATGCCGTGCTCATCACAAAACTTACGTAGATATTGCGCAAAGGTGGGCGACATCAATTGAAAACCGCCTTCCCCTTGTACAGGTTCGACGATGATGGCACCGATATTATCGATATCGGTTTCTACCATAAATAAACGCTGGAGCGCATCAATCGCTTGCTCGTCGCTGATATTGTTATCGGGGCTGGGAAAAGGAATATGATAAACGCCGCTCCCTAATGCACCAAGCCCGCGCTTATAAGGCGCGACCTTACCATTGAGATTGACCGCAGCCAGTGTGCGCCCATGAAAGCCACCATCAAACGCAATGACGCCTGTGCGACCCGTCTTCATGCGTGCTATCTTTATAGCGTTTTCGGTTGCTTCTGCGCCGCAGTTGGTGAGCATCCCTGCCAGATCGCCCCTAATAGGCACAAGCTCACACAATCGCGGCATAAAGGTTTGATACGGCTGATGCGCTGCCGCATTGTAGGCATAGTGAATCAGCGCCTGGGCTTGCTGAATGATGGCGTCAACGATGTGAGGATGGCAATGACCAAAGTTTAAAACGCCGATACCGCCGACAAAATCGATATAGCTGCGGTCATTGTCGTCCCAAACTCTGGCATTTTTGCCTTTGACGAGCGTGAGCGGATGCACCATCGTAAAGGCATCGGTCACGTTATAAAGCTTGTCCATGATGAATCTCTATCTCTTCCTTGAGTTAGACTCATTTCAACAAAACATCATTCCGGCAGCAAACGAATAATAGTTGTGGTGGCATTCCTTTTTGTCATTGCCAGTAAATTAGCTCCCTAAACGAATCCTTTAAAAACAAAAAAAACTGCGTATTAAGGCAGTTTTTTTAGCTTGTTAAATTTTCACAGCAAACAACTTTGCAGGATAAAAAAAACAAGACCAGTGCTATAAAAAACACTTTAGATTATCGAAAAAAACAGCAGGACATTATAAAACCAACCCTAACGCCTTTTCACGCTCATCTGAGATTGCTAAATAAGCCGTAATCCATTCTAAAACCGCTTTGACCTTATGCGATTGCCCTGAAGAGACAGGATAAGTCACATAATAGCTGCCGCGACCCTTTGCCGCATAATCCCACGCCAGCACTAAAGTGCCTGATTGTAGCTCGGGCTCAACCAAACGTAACGGCACTAAGGCTATACCATAGCCCAGTAAGGCGGCAGAAATACAAGCATGGAAAGTCTCAAAACGTGGACCTACAAAAGTGCCATCGACGCTGATATCTTGTTGCTTAAAATACTCATACCACGCACTTAAGCGCGAGCTTATTTGCAATAACACATAGTCATTTATACACTCAGTACTCATTGTTTTATCTCGCAAATACTGCGGCTGACAGACCGCAACGCAGTATTCATCGAACAGTTTTATGGCCTCCATATTGCTCCACATGCCATCGCCATACAAAAAAGCAATATCGACATTTTGGTCTTCAGAAAAAAATGGCCCCGCCAGCTCTTTAATATCCAAGTTAATAAGCGGATATTTTTGACTAAAGCCACTGAGTGCTGGAATCAACCAACGGGCACAAAATGTCGGATGTGAGACGATTTTTAGCAGCTCGGTATTACTGCTATGCGACATCAAATTGGTGGTCGCCACCTCGATATGTTTTAAAATCTCTAAAACTTCAAGATAATATGACTTGCCAGCAGGGGTCAGTGAAATCCGGTGCGGCGTCCGATAAAACAAAGACAGGTTTAGCATCTCCTCCAACTGCGCCACTTGCTTACTGATGGCGCTTTGGGTCATGTGCATCTCTTGCGCGGCATTGGTAAAACTCAAATGACGAGCAGCGGTCTCAAAACATTGCAGCGCCGTCGTTGAAGGATATCGTCTAAAGGCTAATGGTTTATTGGTGTCGGTTTTCATAGATTGCTTTTCTTTTATCCCATCTTAGGGCGTGTTTTCAATTCATTCGATAGTCATCTAAATGGGCTAAAAATGGCTAAATCTTGCCAAACATCGTCAAATAGCTGGTTAATATCCCGATATTATCTGCGCTGTTTTTCTTGTTTGACAGCAATTTATCTCATTTTTATCGCCATTTTTGAAATGAATACACGCCCTAGTAAAATATCAATGATTATTTAAAATCACGTTATCAGGCATTTCTAGCCTATGGCGTCATCATACCTATATTCAAGCGTAAATAGCGATACCTCACTATAAGCACTATGTAACTGACACTGATGTCATCATCGGATTTACTTAACCATGAATTTAACAGTCCACTTAATTATTCAACCAGTTACTCGGTCGCTAATTTTAAAGACTCTCCTACAAAAAAACGGTCGATTCCTGATAAAATAGTAGGGTCTGATGATAGGCTCTGACATACCGCAACTGATTTGCTATCTTGCCCTCCTCTTTTTCATCATTATGACCTATGCCGCCATGTATTTCCGACATCACGCTTAAACTCATGAATTATTTTTCAGCTAATTTGCACTATTAGCGCCTTCTTTATTTGTATTGGATCATATGAAACATAACCTTGAGGTGAGCGCAAATGCTCGCCGAACTCAGTATTTCCAAGTATTCTTAATGGGCGTCAGCGCCTTTATTATGAATACCACCGAATTTGTCCCCGTTGCCCTATTAAGTGACATTGCCCAAGATTTTTCCATCACCACAGCAGAGACTGGCTGGATGTTGACGCTGTATGCGTGGATTGTCGCGGCCATGTCATTACCATTGATGCTACTTACCAGCCGCTTTGAGCGTAAAAGCTTACTTTTGGGCTTGTTTGTGGTATTTATTGCCAGCCACGTGTTATCAGTATTTGCTTGGAGCTTTGATGTATTGCTGATTAGCCGCGTTGGTATTGCACTTTCGCACGCGATATTTTGGTCAATCACAGCGGCGATTGCGATACGCGTAGCACCAGAAGGCAAAAAAGCACTGGCACTTAGTGTACTTGCAACCGGTACTTCATTGGCGATGGTGCTCGGCGTGCCACTAGGGCGCTTAGTCGGTCAATGGTTTGGCTGGCGGGCAACCTTTGGCGGTATTGGGGTGATTGCTTTTATCGTCTTTATCTTGCAAGCAAGGCTATTGCCCATGCTACCAAGTATGTTTGAAGGCTCGTTTAGAAAAATTCCAGAATTGCTTAAAAACCCCTTATTGGTCTGTTTGTATCTACTCATTTTACTGGTCTTTACCGCGCACTATGCCGCTTATTCTTATATCGAACCCTTTATGCGGCAGGTTGGCGCTATAAGTGAAAACGCCGCGACGGTTGTCTTGCTATTATTTGGAGTAGCAGGGATTGCAGGCAGTGTGATATTCAGTCGCTGGGGTGATCGTTTTAATACCAGATTGATGCTGATATCGATCATATTAATGCTGATATCTATGCTGGTGCTATTGTTTGCCGTGACCTCCATCTGGGCGCTGAGTTTCATTGCGTTACTGTGGGGCGCGGCGCTGATGCTGCTGATTATCTCCATGCAAGCCAAAGTCATCATGGTCGATGTCACGGCGCAAGACATGCTGATGTCGATGTTCTCAGGGATTATTAATTTAGGCATTGGCGCCGGTGCACTGTTTGGTGGTTATGCCGTAACGCATATTTCTATATCAAGTGTCGGCTATGTTGGCGCGGCTATCGCCAGTGTGTCGCTGCTCTTGATGTTATTTATGATAAAGCGCTTTCCTGAATTAAGTAGAAGACTTGGTTAGCTAAAAATCTGATAGTAAATAAGCCTATAAAAAATGCCAGCTATTTAAATGGGCTGGCATTTTGCTGTTTGCTTTATTAAAAAAGTAAGCCGCTTATTTAAAAATCCACCTTACCGCGTAAAGCTTTGGTCTTACCGCGCTGGGTTTTTTGATCGACGCGTTTACGTTTGGCATTTCTGCTAGGTTTGGTCGCTTTGCGGGTTTTATTGACATGAGTGGCTTGAATAATAAAGCTTTGCAGCCGCTCCAAGGCATCAATTCGATTGCGTTCTTGGGTACGAAACTGCTGCGCTTTAATAATAAGTACACCTTCTTTGGTGATTCGACTGTCTTTACTGTCCAATAAGCGCTGCTTAATGACATCGCTCAAGCTCGAAGCGGGAATATCAAAACGCAGATGGATAGCAGACGACACTTTATTGACGTTTTGCCCGCCTGCTCCTTGCGCGCGTATGGCGCTAATATCTACTTCGCTGTCATTCAGGCTAATGGTATTGCTGATAAAAATCATAAAATACTTTTATAAATGATTGATAGATAAGGTTAATGATAAAGCATTCTCAATTAACGCGCCACTTGCCCGCTTAATAGCGGTCAAAACGCCGTATTTCTTAACCTCTATAATCTGCAATTTATCGGGTAAACCTTATAAAGGTTATCGTTTGACGTTACTGTGTCTATCCTCTGTATATAAAGCGTAAGCCTGCGCAGGGTTTTGATTTTAAGGTGGTAGGATGACGTTAAGCAGATACGATATTAAAAGAACACAGTATCAAACAGACACGGTATTGTTGAATCAAAGCGTTAACGAGCCGATTTTAGTCAAAGGAATAAGCGTTGTATGACAACCCATAATAAGAAATCTAATCATAAAAAATCTAACATTTCTCTCAAAAATCACCACCTTACCGCTGATGAAAGTATTCAGGTCAGGGGCGCGCGGGTGCACAATCTCAAAAATGTCGATGTAGATTTACCGCGTAATGCGTTGGTCGTTTTTACCGGTATATCAGGCTCAGGCAAATCGTCACTGGCATTTGGCACTCTGTTTGCTGAGTCGCAACGCCGCTATCTTGATTCGGTATCGCCTTATGCACGGCGCTTGATTGACCAAGTTGGCGAGCCTGATGTCGATTCGATAGAAGGCTTACCGCCTGCGGTCGCCTTGCAACAGCAGCGCGGTACGCCGTCGGTACGTTCATCGGTTGGTAGCGTGACGACGATTTCAAATGGTCTACGCATGCTGTACTCGCGAGCGGGTGAATACCCCGCTGGGCAAGACATGCTATATGCCGATGCCTTTTCGCCAAATACGCCAGAAGGTGCTTGCCCTACTTGCTCAGGTATTGGTCGCGTGTTTGAGGTCACAGAAGATTTGCTCGTGCC
Source organism: Psychrobacter sp. TB67 (assembly GCF_000511065.1). NCBI lineage: Bacteria > Pseudomonadati > Pseudomonadota > Gammaproteobacteria > Moraxellales > Moraxellaceae > Psychrobacter > Psychrobacter sp. TB67. The sequence goes on along the minus strand of NZ_AYYA01000010.1, from coordinate 22,451 downwards.
TGACAAGACGAAAACCATTCGAGAACGCGCCATTGCTGCTTGGCCACCAGCATGGCAAGGGCAAAATCTGAGCCGGATATTGACCACACTGGGCTACGATATCGACAAACCTTGGAACACGTTATCCAAGGAAACCCGCGATTGGATTTTATTTACCGATGAAACCCCAGAAGTGCCGGTTTACCCAGAATACAATCTCGAGCAAGTACGCGAGGCGATTAAAAAAGGTGAAAAACCCAATTATAAAGGCACTTTTACCAGTGCAAAAAATTTCGTCTTACATTCTTTTGCCACGACCCAAAGTCCACGTACCAAAAAACGTGTGGCGCAGTTCATGCAAATTTCAGAATGCCCAAGCTGCCATGGCAAAAAGTTAAAACAAGAATCGCTGTCGGTTAAATTTGCAGGGCTTGATATTGGCGAGTTGTCACAATTAACCTTGACTGAACTGGCGCTTAAACTTCACGGCGCTGCCAATAAAAAACTCAGCGATGATATGCCCGACCGTGAAAAAGCCATTGTTGCCAAGCGTATTACCAGCGATATTTTATCGCGTGTAGAAGCGTTAACCAGACTTGGGCTAGGTTACTTATCACTTGAACGCACCACACCTACCTTATCGCCCGGCGAGCTACAGCGCCTAAGACTTGCCACTCAAATTCGCTCTAAACTATTTGGCGTGGTTTATGTACTCGATGAACCGTCCGCTGGCCTGCATCCTGCCGATACTCAGGCGCTATTAGGCGCTCTAGATGAACTGGTAGCCGCGGGTAATTCATTATTCATTGTCGAGCATGATGTCAGCGTCATTCGCCACGCCGATTGGATAGTCGATGTCGGACCAAAAGCGGGCAGTCACGGCGGTGAAATCATCTATAGCGGCCCTGTCGCAGGCTTGCAAGATATCTCTGATTCCTATACTGGACAATATCTTTTTAATGGGGATTCCAAAAATAAAAAATCAAAAACCCAGCAACCAAAAGCCCATCAATTAACAAGCCAGCAGCCAAGACAACCTAATCATTGGCTAAAACTTGCCAATATCGAGCGTAATAATCTACAAGGGTTAGATGCGGCATTTCCTTTAGGGGTGTTAACCACAGTGACGGGCGTTTCAGGTTCGGGGAAATCGAGTTTGGTCAGTCAAGCGTTGGTTGAACTGGTCTACAATGCGCTAGGGCAAAAAACTGTGATTGAAGCGCCCACCGATGAAGCGGCCTTACTGGAGCAAGAACAAGAAACGCCAATAGGCGGAGAGATAGTCAGTGGTATGGAGCATATCAAACGCTTAGTCACTGTAGACCAAAAAGCCATCGGGCGCACACCGCGCTCAAATCTGGCCACTTATACTGGACTGTTTGACCATGTGCGCAAGTTATTTGCTGCCACCAAAGTAGCAAAAGCAAGGCACTATGATGCTGGACGTTTTTCATTTAACGTTAAAAAAGGACGTTGCCCAAATTGCGAAGGCGTCGGTTTTGTCAGCGTTGAGCTGCTATTTCTGCCGAGTGTTTACTCGCCTTGCCAAGTGTGCCACGGTCAGCGCTACAATGACGAAACCTTAGAAATTACTTATCAAGGCAAAAACATCGCTGAAGTACTCGATTTGACAGTCGAAGCGGCTTCTGAATTTTTCGTTGATGATGCCCCAATAATGCGCGCCTTAGATGCCTTGCTAAAAGTTGGGCTTGGCTACCTAAGACTTGGGCAACCAGCAACCGAGTTGTCTGGTGGCGAAGCACAGCGCATCAAGCTTGCTGCCGAACTGCAGCGTACCCAGCGCGGCGATACGCTGTATGTGCTCGATGAACCAACGACTGGCTTACATCCTTCTGATGTCGCGATGCTGATGGCACAGTTAAATGGGCTGGTCGCAACTGGTAATACGGTGATTATGGTTGAGCATGATATGCAAGTCGCTAGCAACAGCGATTGGATTATCGATATGGGTCCGGGTGCTGGTGATGAGGGCGGTCTTATTGTGGTAGAAGGCACGCCAGCAGAAGTCGCAAAGTCAAAAACCAGCCGTACTGCGCCTTTTTTACTTTTTTAGCCTATTTCGGCGCACTCTATTAACAACCTTTTATCCACTCAGCAACTGACGGCAGCGCTCGATTACGGGCGCATCGACCATCTGACCTGCTATTTTAAACACCGCTTGTCCGCTTCTGTCGTACTCTTCTAGCACTTGTTTGGCAAATGACAATTCGCTCTCTGTTGGTTGTAAAGATGCTTGCACGGTGGCGACTTGCTTGGGATGAATACACAGCATCCCTGACATGCCCATCTGTGACCAAAGCTGTACTCTGGCACTTAAACCTTCGTCGTCCTTAAAGTCAGGATAAACCGTATCAATAGGCGCTAATAATTGATGTACTGTTGCCGTTAAGATTAATTGATAGCGAATCTGATTGGCGATGATGTCTGCTGCTGGCGTTCCAACAGTGACACCCAAGTCATTACACAAATCTAAAAAACCATAGCTAAATGTCAACAGCCCTGATGCTTTTGCCATCTCGTCTATCTGATACAGACCAAGCGCACTTTCTATTAAGGCAATTACCGATAAGTTAGTGGCTTGATAAACTGCTTCAATATCCGATGCTTGTTCGGCTTTCGCCAATACGACACCCGCCAGATTAGGCAGCTGTTGGCACAATTCTAAATCCTTTTTATACTCATCACTACCCGCTTTATTGATACGTAGCCAAATCGGTCGTGGGTTTTGTACATTATCCTGCTCGTCATAATAACTTTTTACAGAGTCGCGAGCTTGCGTTTTATCTTCGCAGGCGACCGCATCTTCTAGATCGACAATCACTGCATCTGCGCCGCTCACAAAGGCTTTTGCTACTCTATCGATTCGAGTCGCAGGGACAAATAGCCATGTTTTGTTTTGAGAGATTATATTTATTTTATGATTGGTCACTGAATCCATGCGTAATTCCATTATATTGTTCAAGTAGCTGTTAGTACCTTTATTATGCCATTACACAGCCTATTTTTACTTTAGATTAACAATCTATCGATGCAATGACACTTAGAGTATTTAGACACTCACTCAATCAATCAATCAAAAATAAAATCAAAAAAACCGCATGAAAATTAATCTCATGCAGTTCTTAATAGTAAACTGTTCTTGAACTTATATGCTGTAGCTTTACTGATTAAGCTAACATACCGCCATCGACAACGATAGTCGCGCCTGTGGTATAGCTCGAAGCGTCCGATACTAGATACAACACTGTGCCAGCCATCTCGTCAGGATTCGCAACACGTCCTAGTGGAATAGCATGTAGCGCCATTTTTAAGACTTTATCATTGGTCGTCAAGGCAGAGGCAAACTTGGTATCTGTCAAACCTGGCAACAACGCATTGACACGGATATTGAGTGGGCCACATTCTTTGGCAAAAGCTTTAGTCATGCTAATAACAGCTGCTTTGGTGATTGAATAAATACCTTGCTTATCGCCCGCTACCAAACCATTCACCGATGCAGTATTCAAGATGACACCGCCACCTTGCTCTTTCATCATTTTGCCAGCGGCTGTCGACATAAAGAAGTAACCACGGATATTTACCTCAACCGTCTTATCAAAAGCGGCTAAATCCGTATCTAAGATATGACCATAATATGGGTTGGCTGCGGCGTTATTAACTAAGATATCGATTTGGCCAAACTCGCTTTTGATATGCTCAAAAATTGCATCAATCTGAGCCATCTCGCCCACATGGCAAGCAAAGGCACTGGCCTTATGACCATCAGCGATGATGCTATCCGCGACTGCTTGGCAAGCATCAATCTTACGGCTAGAGACGATAACGTGCGCGCCTCTTGACGCCAATAAGCGGGCGATAGATTCGCCAATACCACGACTGGCACCAGTGACTAAAGCAATCTTGCCGGTTAAATCAAATAAATCTTTCATCGTTATTCCTTATATTTTGAATTAGCTATTCAGTTTTCAATTTTTTATCGTAACCACTTAATAAATTATAGTCGAAAAACTGCAAATCTATTACAAGGCAGCTGAGTGTAGATAGTACGCATGGTACATCGAGCGAGGCTAACAGCGTAATGATTTAGCAGTTATTTGACTATTAAGCCAACATACCGCCATCAAGGGTAAACGCATGACCATTCATAAAGCTGCTTTCATCACTCGCGAGCCAAGCAATCGCGCCAGACACTTCATCGACTTTACCTAAACGGCGTAATGGACTGGCATTAATAGTGGCTTTTTGCGCGCGCTCGCCCATCTTCGCCATGGTATTCTGCACCATTGGCGTATCAATAAAGCTTGGACATACGGCGTTAAAACGAATATTGACGCGCGCATATTCATGAGCAGCAGACTTCGTCAGTCCCATCACGCCATGTTTGGCAGCGCTATAAGCTGATAGCAACGGCGCAGAACGAAGTCCTGCGATTGATGCCACATTAATCACATGACCACCGCCATTCGGAGCCATACAAGTGACGGCGGCACGCATACAATGCCAAACACCCTTTAAATTAACGGCGATATTGCGGTCAAAATCCTCATCGCTTAGCTCATGCATCGGTGCAGGCTGATGGTCGATGCCCGCATTATTTACCACCACATCAAGACCACCCAGCGTTTCCATGGCAAAGGTAAATAATGCGCGCACTTCGTCGCCACTCGTCACATCAACTTTTTTAAAGACGATACTATTGCCCGCATCTTGACCTTGCTTGGCAACGGCTGCGCCCATCTCTTCGGCCATATCACCGATCACGACTTTCGCACCGCGACTGGCTAACAATAACGCACTTGCCGCACCAATGCCAGACGCACCGCCCGTGATTAAAATACGTTTACCAGAAACGTTACTGGCTACGTCTGATGCAATTCCATTTGTATTCAGTGTCATGATTTATCCCTCTACCTTAAGTACCAGTTTGCCGAAATTTTCACCTTTAAAGAGCATCATCAACGTATCAGGGAAAGTCTCGATACCTTCAACGATATGATCTTTTACTTTTAACTCACCCGACTGAATCCAGCCAGCAATCTCTTTCATCGCGATTGGATACTCTTTGATATTATCAAAGACAACGATGCCTTCCATACGGGCACGATTGACCAATAATGACAGATAGTTTGACGGCCCTTCTACCGCTGTGGTGTTGTTATATTGGCTAATCGCACCGCAAATCACGATACGCGCGCGCAGATTAATTTGGGTCAGGACGTCATTTAAGATATCGCCGCCTACGTTGTCAAAGAAGACATCTACCCCATTTGGACAAGCTTGCTTTAAGCCTTTTTTGACATCCTCATTTTTATAATCTACCGCAGCATCGAAGCCTAGCTCATCGACTAAGAATTTACATTTCTCAGCACCGCCTGCGATACCAACGACACGGCAGCCTTTTAGTTTTGCAATCTGTCCAACCAAGCCACCGACCGCACCCGCAGCACCAGAGACGACCACTGTCTCGCCAGCTTTTGGCTCACCTGTTTTTAATAAGCCAAAGTAACCGGTCATACCCGGCATACCGAGCACGCCTAAGTAATAAGATAAGGGTGCAAGGTTTGGATCGACTTTGTATAACCCAGTACCATCACTGACCGCATACGACTGCACGCCATTATGACCACAGACATAATCGCCGATGGCAAACTTCTCATGCTTACTTTCAATGACTTCGCCCACGGTACCCGCACGCATGACATCACCAATTTGTACCGGCTCGATATAAGATTTGGCATCGTTTAACCAGCCACGCATCGCTGGATCCATCGAGATATACTCAATTTTTATCAACAGCTCACCATCTGAGATAGTCGGCAGTTCTGTCTCGGTATACTCCCACGTATCAGCGTTTGGTTCGCCCACAGGTCTTGCTTTGAGTCGCCACTGCTTATTCATCTTTTTGTTATCAGTTGTCATTATTTATTCCTTTAAATTTTTATAAAAAGCCATTGGTATCGTTTGCTTAAAAAGAGTTTATTCAAAATAAGCCAAATATATTAAAAAGCGTTCTTCTGGGATAAATTTTTCTCGCTTGCTGTGCGCTTTGCACTCCAGAGGCTTCGAAAAATTCATCCCAGCATCACATTAGTCGTATTGTTCAGGCATGTTCTTATATTGAAAACATTCCAAACAATTACTTAAAACCATTCTGCTTGCATATTGGTACATACTGCATTGTCGTTATTTAACAGCTCAATATCGCGCTTGATTAACGGCAATTCCCAATCGATAAAGTATTTTGCTGCTTGTAATTTGCCATGATAGAAGTTTTGTTTCTCAACATCCGTGGTTTCACTAATTTCGCTTAGCAATTGCTCAGCTTTGCTGGCTTGGCGAATCCAAATCCAGCTGACCACAATGGAGGCAAAAATATTCATTAGTGCTTGTGCATTACCCGTTAATGTAAGTGCTTTTTCCGTTTGCAGGATTTTGCTTAAATGCACGAGCACTTCATGCATATGACCCATATAAGGCATCAATTTACCGGCGAGTTTGGCAGTTTCTGGTGTGCTGATACTTTCTAAGTCTTGGGTAATTTCACGTTTTAGAATTTGAATACCAAGACCCTTGTTTTGCCATAACTTACGGAATGACAAATCTAACGCTTGCACGCCATTTGTGCCTTCATGAATGGGATTGAGACGATTGTCACGCCAAAACTGCTCAGCCTGATACTCACGCGTGTAGCCTGCACCGCCCAATACTTGAATACCTAAATCATTGGCTTTCGGCCCATATTCAGAGGGCCATGCTTTTAATACTGGGGTTAATAAATCTAGCAGTTCTGATAGCTCAGCCTTTAGTGTTGCATCTTCACACGTATTGATACGGTCGATTAGGTTTGAGCCATATAGACAGAGTGATATACCGCCCTCGCTATAGGCTTTTTGCGCCAACAACATACGCTTCACATCGCCATGCTGGATAATCGCCGTTGCTGCATCTTCAGGCTTATTATTGGGCGCGATTCTGCCCTGTGTTCTGTCTTTGGCATAATCGAGCGAGTATTGATAACCACGATAGCCAATCATCGCTGCGCCAAAGCCAACCGCGATGCGCGCTTCATTCATCATCTTAAACATATAACGCAGACCAAAATGCTCTTCGCCGATAAGATAGCCATAGCACTCGCCTGCATCACCAAAGCTTAATGCCGTGGAAGTCGCGCCTCGATAGCCAAGCTTATGAATGAGTCCGGTTAAATGTACATCATTGCGCTCGCCGACCGATGCATCGTCATTTAAACGATACTTCGGCACGGCAAATAAAGAAATACCTTTGACGCCACCAGGACCGCCGGGCACTTTAGCTAAGACCAAATGCACGATATTGTCAGACAATTCGTGATCGCCTGCTGAGATATAAATCTTGCTGCCTTTTACGCGATAGCTGCCGTCGTCTTGTTTAACAGCGGTAGTTTTGATATCGGCAAGCGATGAGCCAGCATGCGGCTCGGTTAACGCCATGGTGCCGGTAAATTCACCCGTTAGCATACGCGGCATAAAGGCATTTTTAATCTCGTCGCTGGCAAAATGCGAGATAACATTAATGGCGGCAGTGGTCAAAAATGGATAAGCGGTGGTTGATGGATTGGCCGCCATAAAATAGCCTGCCACTGCGGTCATAACCGTTTCGGGTAATTGCATGCCGCCATCGTCAAAGCTATAACGACCCGCGATGAAGCCCGACTCACGAAACGCATCAAAGGCAACTTTTACGTCACTTATCATGCTGACTTTTTTGCCATCGAACTGTGGCTCGTTTTTATCTGCCACATGGTTATGGGGCAAGAATAGCTGGGTGGCGATTTTATTGGCGGTGTCGAGTACCGCATCAAAGGTTTCGCGGCTGTGTTCTGAAAACTTCGGATGCTCGGTTAAATGCTCAGTGCCCAATACATCATATAGTTGGAACGGTAACTCAAAGTCATTGATAAGCGTATCTGCTGCCATAGTATTCTCGTTAACTCATTAAATTTGGTGATTCATTGATATTAATCTAATTTAACGCCTTGCCGTATTGTCATTTATGACATAATTATGGTCAAATAAGACATCCTCTCTAACCTATAGTGAGTGAATTTCAAATTACGTATCCTGTAGCTGGTGAATATCAGCCATAAATTTGCATACACTTAAAGGAAGCCAAATTTTGCCCTACTTCAAACCGTTTAAAGTGATTATCGTTGGCTTCGATGGCGTGCTCGGTAGTGTGCTTGCTGGGGCGCTAGATTTATTTTCGTTTACTGGCGTCAGCTGGCAGCGATTCTTGGATGAGGCAGTAGAACCAAGGTTTGACGTGCAGATTGCAAGCTTAGGTGGCGCGGATATCAGATGCAGCAACCGTTTGATTATGCGAGCGCATTGCGATATTCAGGAAGTCACAGAGTGCGACTTACTATTAATTCCAACGATTGGCGATTCAATCGATAAAGTATTGAGTCAAAATAGCGCTCTAATTTCGCATTTACAGCGGCTGGCAAACACCAAAGCGGATATCGCTAGTAATTGTAGCGGCGCTTTCTTTTTGGCAAAAGCAGGCTTGCTCGATGGCAAAGTAGCCACCACCCATTGGGGTTATGCCAGTAAGTTTAAGACCGATTTTCCATTGGTTGATTTGCAGGAAAACCAGTTTGTCACTCAATCAAAGAATCAATCTGGCAATATATTCTGTGCGGCAGGCGGTAGCGCCTTTTATGACTTGGGGTTGTTGTTAATCGAGCGGTATTGCGGACGTGAGATTTCTACCCAAGTGGCAAAAACTCAAATTATTGATAGTAAACGCGGCAATCAAAACAGCTATACCAATGTAACCTTGCATAAACCACATGCTGACCAGTTGGTTAAGCAGGTACAAGAATTTATCGAGGAAAACTTCAAACAACCTATGCAGGTGAGCAATTTGGCTGCTATGGTGAATATCACCCCGCGCACCTTAAACAGGCGTTTTCAATCATGCGTTACTATGCGCCCAATTGAGTATATTCAAGCAGTACGAATTGAGCAGGCCAAGCGCTTACTGGAATTGGGCGATGTGACGATAAAATCGCTAACTGAGCAAGTCGGCTATGATGATATCTCGTCATTTACGCGGCTGTTTAAACGCGCTACTGAGCTAACCCCGAAAGAATATCAGGATAAATTTTCACGACTGGCGATTTAACTTGATAGTAGACTTTTTAGAAGTAATACGTGGCTGCAATAAATTTATCACAGCAACAATTTTTATATAATTCATTCGATATAAAAACGATACAGCGAGATGAAACGTTGTTTTTTGCAGCCTCTGTCGGCGTAGGCACAGCACGCAAGAAAAACAACGTTTCATTGAGCGACCTGATAACTACGTATCTGATTTATTTGGATTTGACTATAGGCTTAAACTTTTTTGCCACAAGCCTTCGACATGAATGGCATCGGCTTTAATCGTTGGGTAATCATTAAATACCAATTGATAGCCACCAACTGTATTTGGACTAATCTGACACCTCGCGCCAAGTGTAAAGCTGTGCTTTTGCCCAATATGACCAAAGCGCATGCCGCTATAAATCGGCAATCCTGTCAGCTGATGCAATTGACGAATGACGGTGGCGACATCATAACGCTTATCATAACTGTCCTCACCGCTACCCGATAACGCACCGAATACAATCGCTTGCTGACCTTTAAACACCCCTGCCAAATACAAATCATAGAGCATGCGCTCGATGCGGTAAGCTTGCTCGCCGACATCTTCTAAAAATACGATACCGCCAGCAATACGTGGCAAATACTCACTACCTGCCAGCGCCGATACCACGCTTAGATTGCCACCCCACATAGTGCCGGTTAGATTTTTTGGCTCAGAATTTGTCAGAATACTGGGTAAATTTACACTGGTTAACGACGCATCTGCTATATTGATAGTCAGATTGGGATTGGTTAATGCTTCTACAAATTGGCGACAGCTGACTTGGTCGGGTTTGGTTTTGCCAAACTCGCTATAGAGCATCGGCGCGGCAAGTGAGCTCATACCGCCTTTTGCCAGTAGCGCACACTGAATCGCGGTCACATCGCTAAAGCCCGCCAGTATCGTGCCGCGCTCCTTCATAATACGACCTAAAGTTGACCAATCAACCATCGGCAATAAACGCATCGCACCATAGCCGCCGCGTACACCAAGTAGCAGTTTAGGCGCTTTAATCGCACCCGTAGCAATGTTTTGCAAATCACTAGCGCGCTGCGAATCCGTACCCGCAAAGCGTAAATACTGCCGTTTGGTAATCGCAGGATTATCCACCTTAAAGCCCGCACAAGCCATGCGATCTAACGCCAACTCATTACGCTCGTCACTACCGCCGACATTGGAGCTGGCAAAAAGCCGCGTCTCAATATTTGGCGTGATACAACTCGTTTGCACCTGCAATGTTTCGGGCGCTGCTTGTTGTGCTTGTCCTGATGGCAGGCTCTCATCCATCAACGCCGTTGGCAGATCATCTTTGGTAAATTGCGTGCTGCTATCTTGCCCAGTAGTATTAGCAGCCAGTGCTTGAGTAATGCTTTGGGTCGCTAACAGCCCTGCCCCTGCGCTGATTCCGACTTGACGTAAAAACTGGCGACGATTCAGCTCAGAAAATTTCTTAGTCATTATTCTACCTTTTTTGCCATGCAGCTAGGGTCTGTTGGACAGACGTCTTTAGCACACGTTAAATATTTGTTTTATAAGATCTCATAAACTGGATTATAACGCAGGTTTGGACAATATCGCGTCTTAGGATGGTTTAGCTCAGCTCAATCTATCGCTGCTATAGTCAACAAAACGATACAGAATCACTCACAGTCTTATTTGGCTGAAGTCGCTACTCTTGTTATAGTAAAGGGCGTTCAATAGTCTTTAACAAAAAATAAGGAATATGAGTATGGCTGACAAAGAGAAAGATAATAAAAGCCTGATAGACAGTATTAAGGTCATTTTAGGTAAAGAAGATAAGCTCAATGACCAGCTCGAAAACGGTCGCGGCCTTGAGCGTTATGCTAAGGATTTGCTACTGCTGATGAGTTTAGTCAAAGATTATTATCAAGGCAACTATCGCAATATTCCCTACAAAACTATTTCTGCGGCAGTGGTCGGTCTGCTCTATGTCCTGAACCCTATTGACATCATTCCAGATTTTATTCCCTTTATCGGTCAAATCGATGATGCATTGGTACTGAAATTTTGTCTCAAGCTCATGGAAAAAGACTTGCGCAAGTACAAAACTTGGAAAGATGAGCAGACAGCTTCTAAAGATGAAAAGTCTAATAAAGACGCTGCCTCAAAGCCGACTGATAAAAAGCTAGAAGATAAAAGTAACAGCTCAAAGAAAACAGATAAATAATCTAGTAAACAATCACTTATAAAAAACACGATCAATGAGGCACTCACTGACCGTGTTTTTTACAAGCTTAAAATAGAAACCTTTTAAGCTATTTATACATTTACCTTTTCAACTCTTTATCAATCTGGCACATCATAACGGGCTTTTTCTGGATTAAGACCGAATGAATAAACAAAGGTCGCAACGAGGCTGTTTATAATGATAAACGGCAAATCGATAGCGGTATGCCCAAGCAAGTAGCGACCGATGAGCCATGAGATAATGAGCATAACAATAAAGAACCCGCCCAAATACGCCAAGATGGCTGGATGCTTAAGATTATAAGGCTGCTCAGGTTCAGGTTTTTTGTTTAATACATAGCTTCTTATCGCCCAACCAGCCGCATAAGAAAACCCACCCAACACCACATAACTAAAAAAATTCATATTACCTGACTCTAATGACTTGACTACTTATGAGAAAAGACTGCTTATAAGAAAAGACTGATTATGAGAAAAGATTGTCTATAATCGATGAGATGTACTTAGGGTCTGTTGAACATTCAAATATTAGGACTGCTGATTGCTAAAATCGTCCCAAACTAGGCGTAAACCGACGATAATGTCGAGACCTTAGCTAGGTTTACAACAACGTTTGGGGTGATTTTAGCATCAGCCTTCCAGGGCAGGGCTATTTTTTGCCAACACATGGCGAAATTATCTAACCTAGAATGACTAGGCGTCAAAAATTTCACTGCGTATTGTCTAAAAAATAGCCACTGCCAGTGCCACATTTGAATGTTCAACAGACCCTAATGCTAATCAGACCATTTTCTTAGCTGCCTGTACCGACATTATCAATGATAATATTGGCATGGGGATTGGCTAAAATATCAGTATTAACGTCATCACACTCTACGCGATAGATAGTATTGGCACCGCGATAGATATACGACAAATACTCACTGTCCAGTAGCGGATCGATATTGGCATAGACAGGCTTCACATGAGCCAGTACCAGCACCCTATCGGGACGGCCGATGACTGCATCGACATTGTCAGGGTCGATAGAGAAAAACGTGGGTATCTCGCTATTTTCGAGTACTTCTAACGGTTCAGCGTCATCCCAAACACGCTTGGCGCTTGCTGGCTCCTTCATTTGCATCACCCAAGCGCCGTCCTGTTGACTGACTTTTATTTGCGCAGGCTCGTCATGACTGACCGTATAGCAGCCTTCAAAGACAGACAGATCTGCTGCGGCTTCAACCACGTCGGTATCGGCTTGGGTATTACTATCATTACAAGCGCTCAACAGTAACGCGCTGCTTGCCGTGATACTGACCATCAACAGCGTCAATCTTTTATAAAAAACGTTTGAGCGTAAGGACATAATAGGGTTATCCTGCATTCATGCATTAAAACTTTTAGGAAGCAAGCCGTTGATAAACAGTATCGTTAATTTTAATTGTTAATGGCGAAAAAGTAGCCATGACCATCGTTATTTAAATGGCAGTTTACGCTATTTTTTATGCATTCATCTTTAAAACGACGCAGCCACTTTGAGAATTGCTACTAGTGCTATTTTGGGTTAAATACGTTGATGCTCGTGCTGCCAAATGCTGGTCAGCTTGGCGCAATCCTGCTTATTTTAACAGAAAACTGCAGGGTTACTATTATGATATGTGGTTTTGCGATTTTGTGCGTTACGATTGCCCATATCAGCGATAGATTTGTTATACTCAAGCGCAGTTAAGTGGTGCGCCGCTATTGTTTTTATGGTGCTCCCAAAATCTCTTAACGCCACCCTACGTTTCTCATTTATTAGGTCACAAAGTTTTTATGTCAGACAATCGTACCTCTACGCCACATAGTTATAAAGACCACGCGATTGATCCGTTGGCCGCCAAAGCAAACACCACAGTGGCCTACACCGATGGCGCCTGCAAAGGCAACCCGGGCGCTGGTGGTTGGGGCGCGCATTTGATATTCAGTGATGGGCGTACGCAGGATTTATATGGTGGCGATAAAGAAACGACCAATAATCGCATGGAGCTGATGGGCGCGATACAAGCATTGACTCATAGTCCACATGAGCAAAACCTCGAGATTTGGACAGACTCCAGCTATGTCAAAAAAGGCATTACCGAATGGATTGAAGGTTGGAAAAAACGAGGCTGGAAAACAGCCAGTAAAAAACCCGTTGCCAATCAAGACCTTTGGCAACAATTAGATGCACTATGCCAACAGCGCGATGTTGACTGGCACTGGGTGAAGGGTCACGCCGGACATGCGGGCAATGAAAAAGCCGATGAGCTGGCAAACTTAGGCGTGACGTCCAGTAGTGAAGCATCATCGAGCATAGAGTCGCAAGAAATGGCTAAAAAAAAAGAGCAAATAATGCCTGATAAAGCACAAAGTGGCTCTAATCAAAGCGCCTCTAATCAAAGTGGCTCTAATAATGATGACTGGCTAAAATATGATCCGTTGGGTCTTGATATCGATGATGAGCTTGACGAAGAAGCGCTCGATGATGAACCATTCGACAACCCTTTATTAGACGAACAAAGCCATGACAATGCTAGCAAACCAATGAGTACCCCCAACATGCCAGAAGCCCAGACGATGACGACTGACACTATAATAAATAATGATAATCCAGATATGGCAACTGATGAGCCAAAATTTGATGGTGACACCAGTCGTGCCAATCCATATTTTAAGCCATTGCTACCCAAGCCGATACACCGTCACGAGTCCGATCGCCAGCTCATTATGGATACCGAGACCACCGGACTTGATCCACAAAAAGGCGACCGTATCATTGAAGTTGGTATTGTTGAGATGATCGGGCGCAAATTCACCGGTGAAAAGCTACACGTCTATATCAACCCGCAGCGCGGGATGGATGAGGAAGTGATTCGCATTCATGGTATCTCTGAAGCGTTTTTAACCGACAAGCCAACCTTTGATCAAGTCGCTCAGTCACTCTATGACTTTATGGACGGTGCCGAAATCATCGCTCACAACGCCACCTTTGATATGAACTTCTTAAACATGGAGTTCGCTAAAGTTGGCATGCATGACTTTGCACAGCGGGTAAAAGTCACTGACTCGCTAGTCATGGCCAAACAGCAATATCCAGGACAAAAAAACACCCTAGATGCCCTCGTGCGCCGCTTAGATGTCGGTAAACAAGACCGTACTTTCCACGGGGCATTATTGGATTCCGAGATTTTAGCTGAAGTCTATCTAGCAATGACGGGCGGTCAGGTCACCCTCGCCATCGAAGAAGACTCACAAGCAGACGGCGGACAAACAGCCCACGCCAGCTTTGCTAATTTGGCGTCCTTATTATTAGTGTCACCCACCGATGAGATGGCCAGCCAGCAGTGGTATAGCGAGTTGGCCGAACAATATCCTGAATTAAAAGCAAACATGTAGCACGTGATTAAAATAACCTCTTATATTAAAATAACCTCTTATACTGACATTTGGATACGGTAGTCTTGATTGTTATAAGCGTTAGCCTTTACGCATAAACGCCTGTTAACTCATCCTTTAAATGATCGCTATTTTCATCAGTACGTTATGGAAAAACACCTATGAACCAGTCTGCCCAAATGAAATTAACTGCTCCCACGCTTAGCGTTACTGACTTTAATTTGCCATCGCTACATTTGTTGCATGATGAAATTATCGTCACCCTTAAAGACACTGAGATTCATCTAAGCGAATTTAACGATGATAACAGTCAAGCGCCTTTATTATTAGACTCTATTACCGTGCTAAAGCAGCTGTCTTGTATTTTTGAGCTGATTTCTTTGGTTGGTGCAGAAGTGTTAAATACCGCCATCGTCAATGGTCTGCAGCGCCTTTATGACAGTGGTGATAATAATGATACTGCCTTGATTATGGATTTATCACAAGCCATCATGACCCTCGATCGTTATGTGGAATTTGTACTGTTGACAGAGTCAGTAGAGCCGACTTTATTATTACCAATCATTAATAAGCTTAATGCTCATGGGCAGCTAGCGCCAATCGAATCGGATTATTTTGCGACATTTGGTAGTAGCAGTGTCATTATTGCCAATCCTGAACAGAACTTTCAGCCCCTGCACGAGCTTAACCTCGACAGTGAGCTGCTGACCTATGCGTATCGTAGTGGTCTTGGTATTGCACTGCTCAACCAAGATGGCGTAGTAACTCAAGACGCTCAGAAAAAATTAGATGCCATGAGTGCTGCTTGTGCTTTGATAGCTGCTCAGAGCAAGAGTCTATTCTGGCAAGCTGCCGCCGCCGCTGTCACTGATATCGCGACCATTTTGCCGCTTAACCTCAGCCAAAAGCATACGCTTATTTATTTAGAGCAGCAGTTCCAGAGCTATCTACCTATCATGGACACGCGTTTTGCTGATCTAGTCAGCTTTGCCTGTCAGCGTGATAATGAAGCGGCGCAACTGCTGCGTGAACAATATGCGGTTAACCAATTAGAAGACCCACAGCGCGAACAAATGAAGCGCTTCTTATTCGGTCCTAACCGCGCGCTGACAGACACTTTAAACGCTATTATTCAGACTCAAATCAATACGATTAAAGAAGATGTGGATAGCTACGCGCGTGGTGATTCGCTCAATCCTGCTGATATGCAGACGGCACAAATTATCGAACAGCTGACGGTACTGGGCTCAGCATTACGCTTGTTGGGACTGTCAAATGCCGCGAGCAGCCTGAGTACAGCAGCCGACGCGGTAAGCAAGTGGCGTGCGCCCTCGCCTGAAGATTTCGATCATTTACTCTTGGCATTGATGCATGCTGAAAATGCCACTATTTCCATGGCTGAGATGCATACCCCTGGGGCTATCTATCTGCCGCTGAACAACCCCCATATCTCATTGCATCAGCTCAATACTGCCTATGATACGTTAATACAAGAAAGTCGTACGGCTATCGCCAGTGCTGAGCAAGCGATTAATGATTATTTATCTGAGCCTGAGCGCGATATGCTCAATATTCAGAATATACCTGAAATGCTACGCCAAGTGGCAGGCGCGGTACGCTTTTTGCAACTGCCGACCCCAGCTAGCATGCTGAGCCAATTGGCCAATTATATACAGCAGCGCATCGAAAGCGGACACCGTATCGATGATAGTACGCTGGCTTATATCGCTGATGTGATTATGGCTGTCGATCATCATTTAGATGGTTTTGAGCACAATCGTCCCGTGAGTAAACAGGCGCTTGATGTTGGTCAACAAAGCTTAAGCCAATTACTTGCCGCTTAAGAATGATAGCGGCGACGGCGCTGTGATAACGATTGATTTTGAATGTTACTTTTGAATGTTACTTTTGAATGTTACTTTTGAATGTTACTTTTGAATGTTACTTTTGAAATAGTTACTTCAAAACAGCCACTTAAAGCAAGTTCGCTCTTCATTTGCTACGTACTTACTTTAGACTGTTTGGAAACCTGCTTATGACTCGCGCTTTTGTATTTAGTGATGATACCCTCCTCTGCCGTCAGACGATTGACGGTTGGTGGCCATTACAAATCCAACTACCACCATCTTCAAATGCAAACGACAATGGCAACCTACCAGTGCCCGCCTATCAAATAGGCAACGTCGCCCTACTCGAAAGCCTAGCGCCACATCACTGGCAGTCTGATGCTGACAGTAGTATCAGTGATGGTACAAAGGGTTTGCTTGCGCCTGAAACTGCCGAGAATAATGTCGCTTTTACTGCGCAAGCGGCCAGTGCCATCACTTATGATTATGCGATGGCGCATGATATCGCATTGCCCATCATTGCAGAGGGCAGCGGGAACGCTTTTGTACCGTATCGACAGCTTATTACCCAGCTACCTGCCGCCTTATCGGCTCAGATTAGCCAAGCAATACAACTGTTACGCTGGCAAACCGATACGCAGTTTTGTAGTCGCTGCGCATCCCCAGTCGTTCATGCCACAGCAGATGAGCGCGCCATGGTCTGTCCAGTATGCCGATTACGCCAATACCCTCGTGTCCAGCCTTGCGTTATCACCGCTATCACTCGTCCCAATCCACAGACGGGAGAGATGCAAATCTTACTCGCTCATCACCATCGCCATGGAGAACAAAAACGCCCTCTCATGTACGGCTTGATTGCAGGTTTTGTCGAAGTGGGTGAAAGTTTAGAGCATGCGGTCGTTCGTGAAGTGGCAGAAGAGGTAAATATCAGCCTATCAAATATTCGCTATGTCAGCAGTCAGCCATGGCCATTTCCTTCCAATTTAATGCTTGGTTTTCGCGCATCTTATGCGGCTGGCGATATTGTAATACAAGAAGATGAGCTGTCGCACGCCGATTTTTTTGACCTCTCTAATCTGCCCAAAATACCGTTTAAGGGCAGCATTGCCTACGAGCTGATTGCCCAAGTTGCCCATGAGCAAGGCATCG
This sequence comes from Psychrobacter sp. TB67, assembly GCF_000511065.1. Taxonomy (NCBI): domain Bacteria; kingdom Pseudomonadati; phylum Pseudomonadota; class Gammaproteobacteria; order Moraxellales; family Moraxellaceae; genus Psychrobacter; species Psychrobacter sp. TB67. The sequence goes on along the minus strand of NZ_AYYA01000010.1, from coordinate 4,677 downwards.
TACTATAGTAGATTGACTATAGAATTAGACTAAAAGACAATCATTTCAATATTTATATCTATTTTAATAACGACAGTCTTGATGACTGATGTTAAGGTTTTTAATTAAATGCAAAGCAGTCGTAATATTCGCCTAATCAATCTGCCCATCTTGTTCGATACCTTGCGTATCGAGACATTGCCTGCTGATATGCAAGCAAAAATTGCCCGTATCGATGCTTGTCTGCCGCAGACTCAGTGCGGTCTGTGCGAACATCCAGACGGTTGCTTGCCTTATGCTACCGCGATTGTAGTGGATAACGAGCCATACAATAAATGCGTGCCGGGCGGTCAACCAGTTACTGATGCTATTGCGCAAATCGTCAATCCCGCCAGCGCTACAACAACCCTTAGAGCCGCGCCATCTCAGTGGCCGATAGATGCCACATCGATGCGACCGACCGAGGTACGTGCCGTTATCCGTGAGGATGACTGTATCGGCTGCACCAAATGCATACCCGCCTGCCCCGTCGATGCCATCGTCGGCACTGGCAAGCACATGCATACTATCTTTACGGATTTATGCACGGGCTGCGAGCTGTGTATCGCCCCTTGCCCAGTCGATTGCATTGATTTGGTCACTATTGAGCGCGAGCTGTCTATCTCTGAGCGCGAGGCAGAACAAGAGGACTTAAGGCTGCGCTATCATACGCACCTTAGGCGCGTCACTGAGCAGCTTGCTGACAGCAGCAATAGCAAGCCTGTTGTCAGTATGGTAGAGGCAAAACTGAATAATGCCGCCAGTCAGTCTATAGATATCAGTGAAGCTCAAGCAAAAAACACCATTGCCGCTGCCAAGCTGCGCAGTAAAATTAAAAAATTAGAAAAGCAGTTAAATGTGCGTCCAAATGAGCGCAAAAAAATAGAACTTGAAGGATTAAAAACTGAACTTGCACAACTTTAATAGCGAGTACTCACTTCTGAATAACCAACGAATAAAATCATAGTAAAAATACCATGAGTAAAACTGTCAAACACAAAACTGCCGATACCCCGCCGTCTCGGCGTATGCCCAATCGTGACGTCCGTCCGTTCTTTGAAAAGTTGGCAGCAACGATTGATGAGCCGGTCACGGAATTACATTATAGAAGTAATTTTGAGCTACTGATTGCCGTCATCTTATCGGCACAAGCGACGGATGTCAGTGTCAATATTGCCACCAAGCAATTATATCCTGTGGCGAATACCCCTGAAGCCATCTTGGCATTGGGTGAAGAGGGTTTAAAATCCTATATAAAAAATATTGGCTTATATAATGCCAAAGCCAAAAACGTCATTAAAACCTGCCAAGATTTGATTGAGAAATTTAATAGTACCGTTCCTGATAATCGTAAGGACTTAGAATCACTCGCTGGCGTTGGACGTAAAACTGCCAATGTGGTCTTAAATACCGCTTTTGGGCAGCCGACCATGGCAGTCGATACGCATATCTTTCGCGTCGGCAATCGTACTGGCCTCGCCACTGGTAAAAACGTGTTAATCGTTGAAAACAAGCTGGTCGAACGTATCCCAGATGACTTTATCGTAGATGCGCATCATTATCTGATTTTGCATGGCCGCTATACCTGTCAGGCTCGCACACCCAAATGCGGTGCTTGCCCTGTTTATGAGGAATGTATGTTTAAGGACAAAGCCAAGTTTTTAGAACTATAGCTTTCAGGATTATATTTTTTGGAATTGTAGTTTTTAAGATTATAGTTTTTGGAATTATAACCATTCTTTATTTAGAATTAAGGAATCCTAATGCATACGCTGACTGCCCTACTCTTTGATGATTTTGAAACATTGGATCTGTTTGGACCTATCGAGATGTTTGGCTGCTTGCCTGAGCACTATCGTCTGCAATTTGCCTCACTGAGTGGTGGTATCATTCACAGTAAGCATGGCGTTGCGATGCAAACGGTCGCTGTCACAGAATTGGCGTATCAGACTGATATTGTATTGATGGTTGGCGGGATGGGTACTCGCCAGCAAGTCTATCACAAGCCGTTTTTGCAGGCGCTTAGGGCATTGGTTGAGCACGCTGATTGGGCGCTTAGCGTTTGTACAGGCAGTGCATTATTGGCTAAAGCTGGTGTTCTGGATGGCAAGCGTGCAACGTCTAATAAGCTCTCATGGCAATGGGTAATATCGCAGTCTGATAAAGTTGATTGGGTAGAGCAAGCGCGCTGGGTCGTCGATGGCAAGTTTTATACTTCTTCAGGGGTTAGTGCTGGCATGGATATGGCGCTTGGCTTTATCACTGATAGACATGATATAGAGACGGCTCGTCAGATCGCTCACTATACTGAATATCGCTGGCAAGAAAATAGCGATATTGATGACTTTTACCGTGGCTAATCCATGCCTAGTTACTTCTTAGTATTATCCATCGCTAGAGTTTTCACTCAATTCACGGTAAAATGTCATAATTTTTTGATTCACTTTTGCCTTATTTTTCCGTTAACATTTAATCATGACTGAGTTTATAGATTACAGTCCTTGCCATTAAGCGATCCAACTATGCGCGAATACAACTTATTTACCTCAGAATCTGTGAGCGAAGGCCATCCTGATAAAATGGCTGACCAAATATCAGACGCTATCCTTGATGCCATCTTACGTGAAGATCTCCATGCCCGCGTTGCCTGCGAAACTTTGGTTAAAACCGGTGCCGTGATATTGGCAGGTGAAGTGACCACGACGGCAAATATCGATGTTGAGCGTATCGTACGTGATACCGTCAATGGTATCGGTTATCACCATTCAGACTTGGGTTTTGATGGCGAGACCTGTGCGGTCATCAACATGCTCGGTAAGCAATCTCCAGAAATTGCCCAAGGTGTCGATCGTAGCGATCCTGAAGAGCAAGGTGCAGGCGATCAAGGCTTGATGTTTGGCTATGCCAGCAACGAGACTGAAGTATTGATGCCAGCCCCTATTGAATATGCCCATCGCTTAATGGAGCGTCAGTCTGAGTTACGCCGCGCAGGTGAGCTACCATGGTTACGTCCCGATGCCAAGGCGCAAGTGACCTTAAAATATGATGGCACTCGTCCTATTGCTATCGATGCTGTCGTCCTATCGACCCAGCATGACCCTAGTATCTCGCAGGCAGATCTGCAAGAAGCGGTGATGGAATCTATCATTAAGCAAGTATTACCAGCTGATCTACTGCATGCTGGCACTCGCTATCATATCAATCCCACGGGCAAATTTGTCATTGGTGGGCCAGTTGGTGATGCTGGATTAACAGGTCGTAAAATCATCGTTGATACTTATGGCGGCATGGCACGTCATGGCGGCGGCGCTTTTAGTGGCAAAGACCCTTCAAAAGTAGATCGCAGCGCCGCTTATGCCGTGCGTTATGTGGCCAAAAACATCGTCGCTGCGGGACTGGCTGACCGCTGTGAAGTACAAGTGAGCTATGCCATTGGGGTCGCTGAACCGACGTCTATCTCGGTCAACACCTTTGGTACTAGCAACATCAGCCATGACGAGATCATTCGCCTGATTCGTACCCATTTTGATCTGCGCCCTTATGGCATTACCCGTATGCTGAACTTATTGCAGCCTATGTATCAGCAGACTGCGACGTTTGGCCATTTTGGTCGTCCCGGCTCTGAAACTGCCTTTACGTGGGAAAAAACAGACAAAGCTGAAATCTTAAAAGCAGACGCAGGGTTGTAAAATATTACCTGATGCCCCTTAGTCTCTTACATACAGACCGTCTCTATAAATTGAAAATTACCGATACTTATTAGGAATTGCTTATGTCTCAAGACAATATTCAAGACAGCAACACTCAAGACAACAATGTTGATGCTAATGTTGAAATCACCCCTGAAATGCAGGCATTTTATCAACGTGCGGATGCCATCATCGGTGTAGCAAACAGTCAATTGGGACCTGATGCTCATTCAGGTCAAGTCGGCGCGTCTTTATTGTACGCCGCCGCGCGTTATAGCGCCTCAGTGGCCTCTATCGGTTTTGTTAAAGGCGATGACTTTGCCAAAGAAAAAGACGATATCGTCGAGTTCTATGTCAAACAATATCGCCAGATGCTAAGTGATAACTTAACCGATTATGCGCAAAACTTTGATAAATACGTTCAGCTTAATCAAGACGATAAAGTCGGTAAATAAAGCTTTTTAAATGCCTAGATTCAAATAAGAAGTGCAACGTTTTAAAAGAATGAGTTGAAGAGTAAGATGTGCCGTGTTGCATTTCAAACTTCAACTCCTACATATCAGAACGTTATGAAACACTATACACATCTTACCCAAGAGCAAAGATATCAAATATCAGCGCTATTGCAAGCTAAAAAAGGCATGAGTGAAATAGCTAGAATTATTGGCTGTCATAAATCAACGGTGAGTCGAGAGATAAGGCGAAACATGGGACAAAGGGGTTATCGCCCCAAACAAGCCCATCGATTGGCAAACGCGTGCAAAGTTGTGAATAGCTCACAGATCAGCCGCTTTGGCTGGTGCTATATTGATCATCTACTCAGCAAGCACTACTCACCTGAGCAAATCACAGGGCGACTGAGAATGCTGGGTTGGCAAGAGGTCCCAAGCCATGAATCGATATATCAACACATCTATACTGACAAAAAGGCAGGGGGTAACTTACATAGCGCCCTTAGATGTCAAAAGCG